>NZ_JBEPDC010000051.1:0-34702 GCF_040300065.1 Nonomuraea sp. NPDC000554
CACCCGCCCGCATCCGACTCAACATGATCGTGATCTTGGAAGCCAAGACCGATCACGGAAAGTGGGCCAGACCCACTTTTACATGGCCACGGACACGATTCTGCGGTCACGAAACCTTTCCCAGGACGACCTGGCGCGGGCGCTGCGGGTGAGACAGCGCGTCACCTAAATGATCGTCGAACAGGTAATCATGATCTCGCTGTTCTGGGGCAGCCCTGGCCCAGGCCACCAGCCTGAAGTCCACGCTGGACGTGCTGGCCAACGGCCACCGTAGAGCCCGTCGGCTGAGGTGAGGCCTCGGCCGTGTCGCTGCCGAGCACGCCCCGGCGGCACGCCGCCGTCACTCTGACCACCGACCCATCCGCCGTACCGCTCACGCCTCCTCGAATCCCTATCAGCCTGGCTCGCCCATCGTGGCTCCCAAACTGGCGAGCGTTTGGCTCCCGTCGTCGCAGACGTGGCCAATCACTCATGTTGCCTAGGTCAACCAGGTGCAGACAAGCTCGCAGTACGACAAAGGCACCCCAAGAGAGGTGCCTTTAGTTTTCGGGCTGGGGCAACTGGTTCGGGCTCGGCTCGGGTGGGGCTACCGGGTCAAGTCGTGCGCCGCATTCCCATCATGTCTCAGCCTGCTGGGTCGCAAACTGCTGACCGCAGTTCGGGCATCCGCCGGGCCGCAGCGGGATGGGCTCGCCGAACTCATCGACCAGGTAAGGGTCTGAGGTCATAGCCACATCCTGGGTTCACCGGGGCCGGTCCATCAAGTATTGATCCTGGGGCACAGCCGGATCTCGGTCACAATGGAGATCTACACGCACGGGGACGGGGAGAGCCGCCAGGACGCCCTCAAGCGGGTGAACGAGCTGTTCGAGTGAGGCGGTTGCAGTACCGGTTGCAGTAAAGAGGCCCCGGAGCTTGATCGCTTCGGGGCTTTCTGCTGGTGGGGCTACCAGGACTTGAACCTGGGACCTCTTCCTTATCAGGCAACCATGGCAGGGGCGGGACGGCGGCCGACTCCTGCTCCTACCTGGCAGAACAGTCCCCCGAGATCCCATGTCGTCCGAGCCCGTCCAGGGCGATTGTCACTCAGTTCGTCACTCAGTGGCGGGACCATTCCCGCTGGTCGGGGACCATCACAGGTTAGTCCCCAAGAGTGGATGTCAGCCTCTCATTAGGATCACGAGCATGGAACCCCACGAGGGCACGCGCGGTGTTCTCTACGTGATCGCATGTGCCGCACCTGCCGCCGCCGACCTCCATCACCTGGTCCCCGTGGCTCAGGCGGCCGGGTGGCGGGTGCATGTGGTCACCACGCCGATGGGCGAACGCTTCGTCGATGTCGCAGAGCTGGAGCGTCTGACCAGTGACCTGGTCCGCAGCACGTACCGCATGCCACAGGATCCAAAGGGCCTCCCTCCCGCCGACGCCGTGATCGTGGCTCCGGCCACGTTCAACACGATCAACAAGTGGGCGAACGGCATCGCCGACACCTTCGCCGTCGGCCTGCTGTGCGAGGTGATGGGGTTCGGCGTCCCGATCTTGGCTGTACCGCTGCTGAAGGACGCGCTCGCCCGGCACCTCGCGTTCCAGCGGAGCCTGGACACGCTTCGAGAGATGGGCGTGCGGGTCCTGTTCGATCCCGCCGCCCCGCCGCAGTCCCGCATGCCATCCTGGGAACGAATCATCCAGGAGCTACACGCCGTTGTCGGGGAGCGACAGACACAGGGGTGATGGCATGGACGCCCACAAGGAGATCGGCCAGCGGATCGCCCGGGCACGCCGTCGCCGTGGACTGTCCCAAGCCGTCCTAGCCGGTCTCGTCGGCCGTTCCGAAAGCTGGCTGAGCCAGGTGGAGCGTGGGCAACGGGCCGTCGACAACCACACCGTGGTCAACGCCCTTGCTGACGTCCTCGGTCTGCCCGTGGACGAACTCACCATGAAGAAGACGAACGCGATGACGCACTACCAGGCAGCATCGGCCATCCGGCAGGCGATGATGGGCTACGACGGCCTGTCCTCGCTGATCGATCCTCGGCACGCGCAGGGCTCCCCGGAGAGCGTCGTGTGGCTGCGGCACGAGATCCGCCTCGTGAACCGGCTCTACCAGGCCACGCGCTACGACGAGGTCGGCAGGCGGCTGCCCCGCCTGATCGCGGCCACCGAACTGGGCAGCCGCCACGCCCCCGCCGCCCAGCGCCGGGCGTACCAGACCCTTCGCTCACTGACCTACCACTCCGCCACCACGACCCTGCGCCGCGTGGGAGAGGCGGAACTCGCCTGGGTGGCCGCCGACCGATCGCTGGCCGCCGCCCAAGAAGCCGACAGGCCCCTTCTCGCCGCCGTGAGCGCCTACCGGCTCGGCTACGTCCTGGTACGGCTCCGTGAGACCGAACGTGCGCTGCACCTGGTTCTCCAGGCGGCCGACGCGTTGCAGAGCGCCACCAGGCGGCCCACACCGCGCGCCCTGCCCATCGTCGGCGCGCTCTACCTGGTCGCCGTCACCGCCGTCGCTGCCGCGTACGACCAAGCCGCGGTGCGCACCTTCCTGGCGCAGGCCCGGCAGATCGCCAACGCTCTCGGCGAAGACCGCAACGACTTCTGGACCGCCTTCGGCACGACCAACGTGACCATTCACGAGATCTCGGCGGCCGTCGAGTTCGGCGATACCCGGCAGGCGATCGGCAGGGGCGAAGGTCTCAATCTGGCACAGCTCTCTGACGGCCTGGTTGGACGCCGTGCCCAGGTGCACTTGGACCTCGCTCGCGCCTACGCCTTGCAGCGCAAGGACGCCGCGTCGGTCAACATGCTCCTCGAAGCCGAACGCCTCTCGCCCGAACTCATTCGCTACGGTGGCCGTCCCCGAGAGCTGCTGACTCAACTACTCAAGCGGGAGCACCGTGCCAGCACCCCGCAGCTTCGCGGGCTGGCTCGCCGGGCGGGCATCGCCTGACCCGCACTTTTGTGCGGCTTCTTGACCTTCACCACCGTGCGGGTTCCCCCATTGACCCGCACATACGGTTCCTCCTGCGTGGCGCGACCAGAGGCCACGTCCCCCAACAGGAGGGAACGTCACATGCGGCACGAACAGAGAAACTCGTGGAGTCGGTGCGTCTGCTGCCCTGAGCCGTCTCAACCGATCGGCCTCGCCCGCATGACTGCCACGGTTTGGCCCCTCTCGGCGCTGGAAACCGCCGACGAACTCCGCGATGCCTTGGTGCGCATGGAGATCCCCGCCGACATCCACGAAGGGCGCGGCCTCGCGCTGGTGTCGGTATGCACCGGACTCGTCGTGTGGACCGACGGCTTCTGGTACCGGTGGTGGACGGGGCGTCGCTCCAGAACGGGCCGCTGGCTGTACGAACATCATTCCGCGTTCGAGCCGGAGCGGGCCGCACGCAGGATCGCTGCTCGGTACGCCGAACTTCACCGAGCGCCAAGCATCGTGACAGCAGGTGTGTCATGACGGTTGGCGAAGGCTGCCTGAGCCCACACCTACCCATGGCCCAGCGTGACCACGTCCAGCTCACGTGGCTGAAACCATGTGCTGCCGTGGATCGCCTCCGCGTCGTGGCGTGGACGTGCACCTGCCGGGCGGTGTTCTACGAGTTGTGCGAGGGCGGCGGTCAGACACTCATCCGCCGTACGCTGCAGGCCGATACCGGGATCGTGGTTCACGAGACCCACCAGTGCTCGATCGTTGAAGCTCGCGCGCTCTGGACGGCACTGCTGTCAGGCCGAGCCCGATAGACGGGCACGGCGGCTGGGATGGCTCCGGGTGCCGTCCTGTCGCCGTGCCGCACCCCGTGGTCGTCGCATCCCACGGCCACTCTGCCCCCGCCCCCGATAGCTGCCCGATTGTGTGTCCCGACCGAGGTGTCAACTCCGTCTTCGGACGCCCCTGCCCTGTGGCGTTCCACGCGGCCCACATCCCAGCCGCACAGACGGAGTTGACGCCGACCGAGGGACACGAACAATGCGGTATCGGGGGCGGGGGTACGGACCTCAGCCCGCGAAACCATGTGTGATCGGAGTGGAGCGGCCGGCGCGCATGCGAAGCACCCCGCAGGGGCCGCGAAGCGGTGGGGGCCGGCGGCGGAACGGCCATCGTTCTGAGGTCATCGTCTGCGTATATCGTTGCGCCGCCTCGGAGCGGGGGCGGCGCGCGCCGGGACCGGCCCCCAGGCCGCAGCCCGGCGCGCTGGCCGCCCGGAGCGGGCGGCGGCGCGGCGAGCGAAGCGAGCCCTTGACCCAGTAAAGAAACTCTGAGCCAGTTCAGCACTCGCAGGGCCTGCAGTGAATTCCCGTCGACGGATGGCTCTTGGCTGCCAGCAGCCCGTATGCCAAGATCACACGCCATGGATATCGATGGGTTCTGGAATCTGATCGAGCGATCTGAGCGCGAAACCAACGAGAAGGAGGCGCGCCTGGAATGGCTTCAAGGTCAGTTAGTGCAGCGTACCGCCGAGGACATTATCGATTTCGACGCATGGATACATACAGCTCGGCGCAAGGTCGACACGTGGTTGATGTGGGGCGCGATGCGAGCCCTGTTCGGGTATGGGTCTGACGACGGCTTCTGGTATTTCCAGATGTGGCTTGTCGGCCTGGGACGTGCAGCCTTTGAACAGGTGGCGCGCGAGCCGGATTCGCTAGTGGATGTGCCAGCGGTCCAGCGTCTACTCATCGAGCGGCGGGACCGCCAGCAATGGGCTGATGATGATCGACCAGAGTTCGAGGAGCTCAGTTACGTGGCCGTCAAGGCTTGGGAGCGAGCGACGGGCAAGGACTGGGATGCCCTCGCCGACGCTCTTGAGGCTCGCGGTCACGAGTTATTCGCATTCCCTAACCCCTGTGACGAGAGCTGGGAGTTGGACGATGACGAGGAGTCGGCTCGGAGGTTGCCCCGGATTAATCGATACAAGCGAGAGCTATATGGCGACGCCTAGATCACGAGGTCTATGCCGTTGTCGCTGAGTTCCTGCGGGGTGAAGTCGGTTTCGGGGTCGTCGGCGAGTTCGTGGTGGTGGCCGATTTCGTAGCGGTTGGCGGGGGCTTTGACTTCGGTGACTTCGATGGGGTGGCCGTTGGGGTGGGCCATGGTGCGGCGGATGATGAGGACGGCTTCGGCGTAGTCCATGCCGAGGGCGGTGCGTTCGTCTTCGTAGGCGATGCGGGCGGTGGTGAGGGTCATCCATCGGACGGGGCCGTGTTCGCGGATGAGGGACTGGTAGAAGAAGCCGGGTCGCTTGCGGTACTGGGCGTGGCGCTTGGGGTCGTCCCAGTCGGGGAGCATGTCGGCGTTGGTGTAGGAGTTGATTTCCAGGCGGGCTGATGCGCCGTGGATGGCGGCGGTGTGGCCTCGGTGCCACGTGCTGCGGCGGTGGATGATCGGGTGGCCGGGGCGGACGCTGAGCATGATCGCGACGTCGCGGTTGGCGGTGGTCTTCTCGCCGGTGAAGAGCGGGGTCTCGGGTTCGCGGTCGCGTTGGGCGAGGTCCCAGCCGAAGGCTTGGACGTCGGGGTGGTTGCCGGGGGCGGCGAGGTCGGGCCTGTTGCGGTCGGTGATGAGGATGGTGCGGCGTTCGGGCATGGGGCGGACGAAGGAGCCGCGTCCGCGCATGACGTAGGCCAGTCCTTCGGAGACGAGGGTGTCGATGGCTTTGCGGACGGTGGGGCGGGAGACGTCGTAGGTCCTGACGAGTTCGGGTTCGCTGGGCAGTGCGCCGCCGGGGGGATAGTGGCCGTCCAGGATGGCGGCTCGTAGGTCGGTGGCGATGACGCGCCAGCGGGCGTCCTTGTCGTCGGTGGTGATCTCCATGGTGGCCTTCCTCGGTAAAACCTCACGACTACTTGTACTACAGGTTGACGAGCAAGCACCATGTCTGTCAACCTGTACTACAAGTAGTCATACGAAGGAGGTGGTGCCCTATGAGCAAGGAGGAACAACACGACGATCAGCCATCCCAGGCCGAGTGGATGACCGATCTCATCCGCCTGGTCAACGAGCCCGGCTACAAGCGGTGGCGGTCCATGGTGGCAGCGACCGGCGGATGCGCACACCCGGTGCACCTGGCCGGACAGTCGACGATCGTGGACGCGGGCACGGGCGAGGTCCTGCACGCCTACTCCACCGACGCCGAACCCGCAGGACATCTCCTGGTGGCCTGCGGCAACCGGCGGGCCTCGGTATGCCCGGCCTGCTCGCAGACCTACCAGGCCGACACCTTCCACCTCATCCGGGCGGGCCTGACGGGCGGCAAAGGCGTCCCCGAGACCGTCAGCGCGCACCCCCGGGCGTTCGTCACCCTGACCGCCCCTTCCTTCGGGCCCGTCCACTCCCACCGCGACGGTCGCCCCTGCCGCCCTCGCAAGCACGGCAGGCTGTGCGAGCACGGGCGGCAGGTCGGCTGCCACCTGCGGCATGAGCCCGACGACGAACGACTCGGCCAACCGATCTGCCCCGACTGCTACGACTACCCGGGCGCGGTCCTGTGGCAGGCACACGCGGGCGCGCTGTGGCACCGTTTCACCCTGGCCATCCGGCAAGAGCTCGCCAACCAGACCCAGATGACCCGCCGCGCCTTCGCCCAGCACGTCAAGGTGTCCTTCGCCAAGGTCGCCGAGTACCAACGACGCGGCCTGATCCACTTCCACGCCATCATCCGCCTGGACGGCCCTGCCGGAGCCTGCGAGCCGCCACCCGACTGGGCAGACCACCACCTGCTCGTCCAGGCCATCCCGCCCGCCGTCCGGCAGGTCACCGTGACCACGCCGCCGAGCGATCTCGGCCGGTGGGATCTCACCTGGGGCGACCAGCTCGACATCCGCCCCATCCTGCTCGACCCCAGCGCCGACGGGCTCAGCGAACGAGCCGTCGCCTCCTATATCGCCAAGTACGCCACCAAGGGCGCCGAAGCCTCC
This sequence comes from Nonomuraea sp. NPDC000554, assembly GCF_040300065.1. NCBI lineage: Bacteria > Bacillati > Actinomycetota > Actinomycetes > Streptosporangiales > Streptosporangiaceae > Nonomuraea > Nonomuraea sp. NPDC000554. The sequence goes on from NZ_JBEPDC010000051.1 coordinate 6,922, forward strand.
GGCACCATTGACCACCGCCTGTCCTGCCGAGCCTGCGCCGGACGCGGACGGCTGAGCCTGATGGCCGCCTGCGGCCACTGCCACGGCACCGGCCTCAAGCCTGGCCTGAGCCTCGACGCCTTGCCCGTCACCGACCACGCCCGTCGCATGATCCGTACCTGCTGGGACCTCGGCGCACGCCCGGAGTTCAAGGCGCTACGGCTCCGCCCGTGGGCGCACATGCTCGGCTTTCGCGGCCACTTCTCCAGCAAGAGCCGCGCTTACTCGGTCAACCTCACCGACCTGCGCAACGCCCGCGCCGCCCACCGAGCCGCCGAAGCCCGCGAACGCCACGGCCTGCCTGCCCTCGGCGACGCCACCACGCTCGTCCTCGGCCACTGGCGGTTCGCCGGAATCGGCTACACCCCCGGCGAAGCGATCATGGCCGAACACATCCGCCAGCGCGTCCAGACCGCCCGTCACATCCAGGCAGAGCGGGAGGACGGATGACCCCACCCACACCGCTCGACGAACGGCGGCTCTACCGCGTCTGCGATGCCATGCGCCTGCTCAGCCTGAGCCGCAGCGTGATCTACGAACTCATCCGATCGGGCCGCCTGCGCTCGGTCACCCAAGGCCGGACCCGACTCATCCCGGCCTCAGCCATAGACGACTACATCGCTCTACTCGAACAGGAGGCACAAGCATCATGACCGCACGTCGCAGCAAGGGAGACGGCGGCCTGCACTGGGACGAGAAGCGCCAACGCTGGATCGCCTCAGTGACAGTCGGCTACACCCCTGCCGGAAAGCGGATCGTCAAGAAGGCCAGCGGCAAGACCAAGACCGAAGCCAAGAACAAGCTCAAAGAGATCATCCGCGACCACGAGGACGGCCTGAGCACGAAGAACGACAACTACACGGTCGCCGACGCCGTACGCGACTGGCTGGAGTTCGGCCTGAACGGGCGCGAGGCGTCCACGATCACCAACCGCCGCATCCTCGCCGACCAGCACGTCATTCCGGCGCTCGGCGCTCGTAAGCTCCGGGAACTGTCCGCCGATGACGTGGACCGATGGCTGGCAGCCAAAGCGCGGGTCCTGAGCACGGAGACACTGCGGAAGATCCACTCTGTTCTCAAGCGATCAATCGCCCGCGCTCAGGCTCGCGACAAGGTCAAGCGGAACGTGGTCATGTTGTGCGAGATCCCCAAGGGTAAAACTGGACGACCGTCCAAGTCCCTGACGCTCGCCCAGGCCGAAGCTCTCCTCAAGGCCGCCGAGTCGGCGAACCTGTACGCCTACGTCGTCCTGTCGCTGCTCATCGGTGCGCGTACGGAGGAACTACGGGCGCTCACTTGGTCTCATGTAGACCTGGAAGGTAAGCCCGACGCCGTCCCTCCAATACCTCCGTCGATCATGGTGTGGCGCTCGGTGCGCGCCGGGGGAGACACCAAGACCCAGAAGTCCCGGCGCACTCTTGCCACCCCCAGGCGATGTGTCGAGGCATTACTGCGTCACCGCGAGCGACAGGCGGTCGCGAAGGAGCAAGCGGGGGAGTTGTGGCAGGAGAACGATCTCGTCTTCGCGAGCAAGCACGGGACCGAACTGGACGCCGCCAACGTGCGCCGGGCACTCCGCGTGATCCTCAAGCGGACCGACCTGAACCCGGACGACTGGACACCGCGAGAACTACGCCACAGCTTCGTCTCGCTCATGTCGGACGCCGGGGTGGCCGTGGAGGACATTGCCCGGCTTGTCGGCCACAAGGGCACTGTGGTCACGGAGAAGGTCTACCGCAAGCAACTCCGCCCGGTCCTCCTAGAGGGCGCCGAGACCATGGACTTGATCTTCCCCAGCGAGAGCGGGGAGATATAGTCACTCACTTAGTCACTCAGAAGATCAAAAAGGCCACTTCCAATCTTCGGAAATGGCCTCTGAGCTGGGTGGGGCTACCAGGACTTGAACCTGGGACCTCTTCCTTATCAGGGAAGCGCTCTAACCGTCTGAGCTATAGCCCCGCGCACACCGCACCGTATCGCATCAGCTGAACCAACGCGACCCGGTTGTTCGGACGAAGAAAGCTTACCGTGTCTTCGCCCCTGCTCGCGCCGCCCCCAAGCGTCGGGTGCGGCGCGAGCGGCGGGTCATTCGGCTTCGCTGAAGGTCACCTCGACGCCGCCCACCAGGTCGGAGGCGATGTTGTAGATGACCGCCCCCAGTGTGGACAGGGCCGTGATCAGGACGACGTTCACCGCGCCGATCAGGGCCGTGTAGCCGAGGATGCGCACGGGTTCGAACCAGGAGGCGATGTCGATCGGGATCGAGTTCTGGCCTCCTTCGCCCTTGCCGAGCTGGTTGACGAGGTCCACCAGCGAGTCGAACACGCCCAGGGCGTTCAGCACGCCGTACAGGACGGCCACCGCCACGAAGAGCACCACGAAGCAGACGAGCGACACCACGAAGCTGAACTTCATGGCCGACCACGGTTCGACACGACGCAGTACGAGATGAGCCTTGCGGGGGAGACGCCCCCCGCCCCCACCTGAAGACTTCTTCTTATTGGAAAGCTCAACAGCAGGCGGAGCCTCGGACGCGAGAGACGGACGGACGTGGATCGCCGTCTCGTTGCCCTCCTGCTCCTCCCTGGCCTGGCCGGGACCCGGCGGGGCCGGCTTTCCCTCGTCAGCCGGACCGAATATCTCAGGCTCGCCGGGCTTGTTCGGCTGCTGCCCGTTCTCCCGACCCGCCTTGGTCCTGGCGGGGCCACCCTGGGCGCTCATGAGTTACTCTCCTCCCCCGTCTTCCTCATTCTCCACCGAGGCTTCCATCGACTCGGCGTTGCGGGCGAGAGCCACCACACTGTCGCCTTCAGCGAGGTTCATCAATCGCACTCCCATGGTCTGGCGGCCGGACTGCTTGATCTCGCCGGCACTCGTCCGGATCACCCCGCCAGCGGACGTGATCGCGAAAACCTCGTCCTCCGGGTTGACCATGACGGCTCCGACCAGCTTGCCACGGGAACTCACGATTTTCGCCGTTAGCACACCCTTACCGCCGCGTCCTTGGACTGGATACTGCTCCACTGGTGTCCGTTTTGCGTACCCGGCCTTCGTGGCGATAAGCACATCTTGACCGTCGCCGATCCGATTCATGGCGAGAAGTTCGTCGCCTTCGAGGAATCGCATGCCGATGACGCCGCTCGTGGCCCGGCCCATGGGCCGCAGCGCGTCGTCGGAGGCGGTGAAGCGGATGGACTGGGCTCCCCTGGAGACCAGCAGCAGGTCGTCCTCCTCGGAGACCAGCCTGGCGCCGATGACCTCGTCGTCGTCGCGCAGGTTGATCGCGATCAGGCCGCCCGTCCTGGGCGAGTCGTACTCGGACAGGCGGGTCTTCTTCACCAGCCCGCTGCGGGTGGCGAGCACCAGATATGGCGCGACGTCGTAATCGCGCAGATCGAGAACTTCCATGACTGTTTCGTCGGGCTGCATCGCCAAAAGGTTCGCGAGATGCATACCGCGAGCGTCGCGCCCGGAGTCGGGAAGTTCGTACGCCTTCACCCGGTACACCCGGCCCTTGTTCGTGAAGAACAGCAGCCAGTGGTGGGTGGTGGTGACGAAGAAGTGGTCGACGATGTCGTCCTGGCGCAGCTGAGCGCCACGCACGCCCTTTCCGCCGCGCTTCTGCGCCCGGTAGAGGTCGGTACGGGTGCGCTTGGCGTATCCGCCCCGGGTGATGGTGACGACGATCTCGTCCTCGGCGATGAGGTCCTCGATCGACATGTCACCGTCGTAGGCGATGATCTCGGTGCGCCGCTCGTCGCCGAACTTGCCGACGAGCTCGGCCAGCTCGTCGTTGACGATCTCGCGCTGGCGGGCCTCGCTGGCCAGGATCGCGTTGTACTCGGCGATCTGGGTCATCAGCTGGTCGTACTCGTCCTGGATGGCCTGGCGCTCCAGGGCGGCGAGCTTGCGCAGCTGCATGTCGAGGATGGCCTGCGCCTGGATCTCGTCGATCTCCAGCAGCGTCATCAGGCCCTGCTGGGCGTGCGACGCGGATTCGGAGGCGCGGATCAGCGCGATGACCTCGTCGAGCCGCTCAAGGGCCCTCAGCAGGCCGCGCAGGATGTGGGCCCGCTCCTCGGCCTTGCGCAGCAGGTAGCGCGTCCGGCGGACGATGACCTCGATCTGGTGGGCCACGTAGTACCGGATGAACTGGTCCAGCCTGAGCGTGCGCGGCACGCCGTCGACCAGCGCCAGCATGTTGGCGCCGAAGGTGTCCTGGAGCTGGGTGTGCTTGTACAGGTTGTTCAGCACGACCTTGGCGACGGCGTCGCGCTTGAGCACGATCACCAGCCGCTGCCCGACGCGCGAGGAGCTCTCGTCGCGGACGTCGGCGATGCCGGTCAGCTTGCCCTCGCGGACCAGCTCGGCGATCTTCAGGGCCAGGTTGTCGGGGTTGACCTGGTACGGCAGCTCGGTGACGACGAGCGCCTGCCGCCCCTTGTCCTCCTCGACCTCGACGACGGCGCGCATGGTGATCGAGCCGCGCCCGGTGCGGTAGGCGTCCTCGATGCCGCGGCGACCGACGATCAGCGCCCTGGTCGGGAAGTCGGGCCCCTTGACCAGCCGGATCGACGCCTCCAGCAGCTCCTCGTCGGTGGCCTCCGGGTTCTCCAGGCACCACTTGACGGCCGCGCCGACCTCGCGCAGGTTGTGCGGCGGGATGTTGGTGGCCATGCCGACCGCGATGCCGCCGGAGCCGTTGACCAGCAGCTGCGGGAACCGCGCCGGCAGGACGTCGGGCTCCTGCGACTTGCCGTCGTAGTTCGGACGGAAGTCGACGGTGTCCTTGTCGATGTCGCGCAGCATCTCCATGGCGATGGGCGCGAGCTTGCACTCGGTGTACCGCATCGCCGCGGCCGGGTCGTTGCCCGGTGAGCCGAAGTTGCCCTGCCCGTCGACCAGCGGGTATCGCAGCGACCAGTCCTGCGCCAGGCGCACCAGCGCGTCGTAGATCGAGGTGTCGCCGTGCGGGTGGTAGGTGCCCATCACGTCACCGACGACGCGCGCGCACTTGAAGTAGCCGCGGTCGGGACGGTACCCACCGTCGTACATGGCGTAGAGCACCCGGCGGTGCACCGGCTTGAGACCGTCGCGGACGTCCGGCAGCGCCCTGGACACGATGACGGACATCGCGTAGTCCATGTAGCTGCGCTGCATCTCGGACTGGATGTCCACAGGCTCGATGCGGTCAGCCGGGGGAGTGGTGTTCACTTCCGTCACAGGTAGTCCTTCTTTGTGATTCGGCTAGCCACTAGACGTCGAGGAAGCGGACGTCGCGCGCGTTGCGGATGATGAAGTCGCGCCGGGCCTCGACGTCCTCGCCCATCAGCACGCTGAACAGGTCGTCGGCCTGAGCCGCGTCGTCCAGCGTGACCAGGCGCAGCAGCCGCGTCTCGGGGTTCATGGTGGTCTCCCAGAGCTGGCCCGCGTTCATCTCGCCCAGACCCTTGAACCGCTGGACGTTGTCGCGGGGCCGCGGGTCGGGCTTGCCCGCATCGATGCCCGCCTGGATGACGGCGTCGCGCTCGGCGTCGGAGTAGGCGTAGGACGCGTCCTCGCCCTTGCGGTCCCACTTGATCTTGTAGAGCGGCGGGCAGGACAGGTAGACGTGCCCGGCCTCGATCAGCGGCCGCATGAACCTGAACAGCAGCGTCAGCAGCAGGGTGTTGATGTGCTGGCCGTCGACGTCGGCGTCGGCCATCAGGATCACCTTGTGGTAGCGCAGCTTGGCGATGTCGAACTCGTCGTGGACGCCGGTGCCGAGCGCCGTGATCAGCGCCTGGACCTCGTTGTTCTTGAGGACCTTGTCGATCCGCGCCTTCTCCACGTTGAGGATCTTGCCGCGGATCGGCAGGATCGCCTGGAAGCGCGAGTCGCGGCCGCCCTTGGCCGAGCCGCCGGCCGAGTCGCCCTCGACGATGAACAGCTCGCACTTCTCCGGGTCGTTCCACTGGCAGTCGGCCAGCTTGCCGGGAAGCCCGCTGCCCGCTTCGAGCAGCGACTTGCGCCTGGTCAGGTCGCGCGCCTGGCGGGCCGCGATGCGGGCGCGGGACGCCTGCAGCGACTTGTTGATGATGTCCTTGGCCTCACCGGGGTTGCGCTCGAACCAGTCGCGCAGGTGGTCGTTGCAGGCCTTCTGGACGAACGACTTGGCCTCGGTGTTGCCCAGCTTGGTCTTGGTCTGGCCCTCGAACTGCGGGTCGGACAGCTTCACCGAGATGATCGCGGTCAGGCCCTCACGGACGTCCTCACCGGAGAGGTTGTCGTCCTTGCCCTCCTTGAGGAACTTCTGCTCGCGCGCGTACCTGTTGACGATGGACGTCAGCGCGGCGCGGAAGCCCTCCTCGTGGGTGCCGCCTTCGGCGGTGTTGATCGTGTTGGCGAAGGTGTACACCGACTCCGAGTAGGAGTTGTTCCACTGCATCGCGATCTCCACCGCGATGCCGTCGCCCTCCTCCTCGAAGGAGATGATCGACGCGTGCGCCGCCTCCTTCTTGGCGTTGAGGTGCTGGACGAAGTCGGCCAGACCGCCCTCGTAGTGGTACGCGACCCCGCGCGGCTCGCCGTTGACGTGGTCGGGACGCTCGTCGGTGAGCGTGATCGTCAGGCCCTTGTTGAGGAAGGCCATCTCCTGGAAGCGACGGGAGAGAGTCTCGTAGTTCCAGTTGGTGGTCTCGAAGATCTCGGGGTCGGGCCAGAACGTGATCGTGGTGCCGGTCTCGTCGGTCTCCTCGCCCTTGGCCAGCGGGGCCTGCGGCTTGGCGTTGACGAGGCGCAGCCGCCAGTAGTGGCCGTTCTGCTTGACCTCGACGTCCATGGCTGTGGACAGCGCGTTGACGACGGCGGAGCCGACACCGTGCAGGCCGCCCGAGACCGCGTAGGACTGGCTGTCGAACTTGCCGCCCGCGTGCAGGGTGGTCAGCACGACCTCGACCGCCGAGCGCTTCTCCACAGGGTGGATGCCCGTGGGGATGCCGCGGCCGTTGTCGACCACGCGCACGCCGTTGTCGGCCATGAGAGTGATGTCGATCCGGTCGGCGTAACCCGCCAGAGCCTCGTCGACCGCGTTGTCGACGATCTCGTAGACGAGGTGGTGCAGGCCGCGCTCGCCGGTCGACCCGATATACATACCCGGGCGCTTGCGAACCGCCTCAAGCCCTTCGAGTACGGTGATTGAGCTAGCGTCGTAGGACAACTGCGAAATCCTCCTGCCGCGGACACGCGGCGGGGGAGAAGCCAAACTGCTCGTTGCCCCTGCCGTGCCCGTCACCGTCGTGAGTGCCCCGATGCGCGGTCACCCAGGGGAGTCGGCTTGGTGCCGGGGTGACACGCAAGCGGACGTGTCCGGAATCCGCTTTCATTCTACCGGCTCCAGAGCCCGAAGGTAGCAATGAACGCGCCTGTAATGCTCTCTAGCTCGTTTTGCCCCCAGTCGAGCATCCCCCCTCTCGAGCGGGGGGTCATCGCGTCAGGGGCTATCTGATCGCCCGGCGCGGCCTAACCGTAGGTGTCTCCGGGGCCTCGGCTTCCGGTCACCCGCAACCCTCCGGACGGTCGCGGAGCGTTCTGCGGGCCCCTGACCTTCACCTTCGTGACCGTGCCGTCGCCGAGCTCCTCGTTGAGCCTGCGTACGAGGGTCCTGGCCAGCAGGCGCACCTGGGTCGCCCAGGCCGTGGAGTCGGCGACGACGAGCACCTCGCCGTCGTCGAACGACTCGGGTTTGGTGTGCGCGGCCAGGTCGGGGCCGACGATGTCGGGCCAGCGGCCGAACACCCCGCCGACGGCCGCCGACTGCTCCCAGCCCCGGTCGGCCAGCAGGTCGAGAATGGCGCGTCCGAAAAGCTGGGGATCGCCGGACGCCCTGCGCGGCCCCGCGGCCTTGCGCCTCGGCTCGCGGCGGGGGAGCTGGCCGCGTTTGGCGGCGTCGGCCTTGGCCTGGGCGAGCTTCTCCCTCGCCATGGCGGCGCCCCTGGCCGCGGGGTTGTCGTCAACGGACACGGGTCACCCTCCCCTCTGCGACGTCGTATCTGGCTCCGGTCAGCTCCGGTGGGATGTCGTCGGCCACGGCCGCGGTGATGAGCACCTGCTCGGCCGGTGCGACGATCTCGGCGAGGCGGCGCCTGCGCTGGCTGTCGAGCTCGGCGAAGACGTCGTCGAGGATCAGCACCGGATCGCCGCCGTCGGCCCTGAGAAGGTCGTAGGCGGCCAGGCGCAGCGCGAGCGCGAACGACCAGGACTCGCCGTGGCTGGCGTAGCCGCGGGCGGGCAACTCGCCGAGGCCGAGGATCAGGTCGTCGCGGTGTGGACCGACGAGCGTGACCCCCCGCTCCAGCTCGGCCGAGCGGACCTCCAGTAGCCGCTCGCGCAGCCGCGCTTCAAGGGTTTTCCCCAAGTCTGTGGATAACGTCTGTGCATCGGAAGATCCGTGCTCACCGGCGACTTCGTCCTCCGCTTCATCCCCACCTGTGGACAACGTGCTGCGGTAGGCCAGCGTCGCGGGGGCGCTCGTGGGGGCGAGCGCGGCGTACGCTCCGGCCACCAGCGGGCGCAGCGCCTCGATGAGATCGAGCCGGGCCTGGAGGAGCTCCGCACCGTGCCGGGCCAGATGGGCGTCCCAGACCTCCAGAGTGCTCAGGACGTCTCCCGCGCCCGCCGCCGCGAAGCCGGAGTCGCGCTCGGCCCGCCGGGCGCTCCTGGTGCCTCTCCGGGCCTGCGCGGCCGTACGTAGCAGCGCGCCGCGCTGCTTCAGCACCCGGTCGTAGTCGGCGCGCACCCCGGCGAACCTGGGGGCCCGCGAGACCAGCAGGTCGTCGAGGAACCGCCGCCGCTCCGACGGATCGCCCTTGACCAGGGCCAGGTCTTCCGGCGCGAACAGGACCGTGCGCAGCAGGCCGACGACGTCGCGCGGCCTGGACACGGGGGAGCGGTTGAGCCGCGCCCGGTTGGCCCGCCCCGGGTTGATCTCCAGCTCGATCAGCGCCCGCCGCTCGTCCCTGTGGACGGCGCAGCGCACGATCGCCCTGCCGGCCCCCTGCCGCACCAGCGGCGCGTCGGTGGACACCCGGTGGCTGGAGTGCGTCGCCACGTACCCGAGCGCCTCGACCAGGTTGGTCTTGCCCTGGCCGTTGGGCCCCACGAACGCCGTGACGCCCGGCTCCAGGCCGAGCTCCACGGACGCGTAGGACCGGAAGTCGGTCAGCGAGAGGTGGGCGACATGCACCCCACGAAGGTTAGTGGGCCACGCGCGTCACTGGGGTCACCGGCTCACAGCCTGTGGAAAACCGTCACGCGACCTCGTTCGGCGGGACCACGTCGGCGCCCGGCGCGTCGGCCCCCTTCTCGGTGGAGCCCTCGGTCGCGGAGACCGCGTGCCCGCCGAACTGGTTGCGCAGCGCCGCGACCACCTTCATGGACGGCGAGTCGTCCTGGCGCGAGGCGAACCTGGCATAGAGCGCGGCCGTGATCACCGGCAGCGGCACCGCGTGGTCGACCGCGGCCTGCACCGTCCACCTGCCCTCGCCGGAGTCCTGTGCGTAACCGCGCAGCTTGTCGAGGTGCTCGTCGTCGTCGAGCGCCCGCACCATCAGGTCGAGCAGCCAGGAGCGGATCACGGTGCCCGTGCGCCAGCTCCTGAAGGAGCCCTTGACGTCGGTGACGATGTCGGACGCCTCGAGCAGCTCCCAGCCCTCCGCGAAGGCCTGCATCATGCCGTACTCGATGCCGTTGTGGACCATCTTCGCGAAGTGCCCGGCGCCGACCTCGCCCGCGTGGACGAAGCCGTCCTCGCCCGCGGGCTTGAGGGTCTCGAAGATCGGCATCAGGTGCCGGACGTAGGCGTCGTCGCCGCCGCACATCAGCGCGTAGCCGTTCTCCAGGCCCCACACACCGCCGCTCACACCGCAGTCGACGAAGCCGATGCCCTTCGCGGCCAACTCCGCGGCATGCTTCTGGTCGTCCACATAGTGGGAGTTGCCGCCGTCGACCACCACGTCGCCCTCGGACAGCATCTCGCCGAGCTGGTCGACCGTCTGCTGGGTGGGCTTGCCGGCGGGAACCATGACCCAGACCACCCGAGGCGCCTGCAGCCTGTCGACCAGCTCCCTGAGGCTGCCGACGTCGCTCACCTCCGGGTCGCGGTCGTACCCGATCACCTCATGACCGCCGCGGCGCAGCCGCTCGGCCATGTTGCCGCCCATCTTGCCCAGCCCGACCATGCCGATCTGCATGTTGGTTACCCCCTTGTACAGGCTTCCATCATCCCTGATGGCCGGATCAGCCCGACAAGCGGATCGGCATGATCAGGTAACGGTAGTCGGGAGCGCCCTCGCCGTCCACAGGCTTGCCGCCGGTGAGGATGGCGGGCTTCGTGGACGTGGTCATCTGCAGGCGCGCGACGTCGGAGTCGATCGCCCCCAGCCCTTCCAGCAGGAACTGGTGGTTGAAGGCGATGTTCATCTCCTCGCCCTCGTAATCCACAGGCAGCACCTCGACGGCCTGCGCCTCGTCGCCGCTGCCCGCCTCCAGGACGACCTCGCCGCTCCGGAACGCCAGCCGCACCGGCGTGTTGCGCTCGGCGACCAGGGCCACGCGCTTGACCGCCTCCACGAACGGGCCTGTGGACAGATCCGCGCGGGCGGAGAACTCGGTGGGCAGCAGCGAGCGGTACTTGGGGAACTCGGGGTCGAGCAGGCGGGTGGTGGTGCGCCTGCCGGCGCTGGAGAAGCCGATCATGCCCTCGCCGGTGCCGCCGGCGGCGCTGAGCGCGACCTCCACCTCGGCGCCGGTCGCGCCGAGCGCCTTGGCGGCGTCGGCGAGCGTCTTGCCGGGGATCATCGCGACGGACGAGAAGTCGGGCTGACCCGGCTGCCACTTCAGCTCTCGGACGGCCAGGCGGTAGCGGTCGGTCGCGGCGAGGGTCACGGTGTCGCCCTCGATCTCCATGCGGACGCCGGTGAGCATGGGGAGCGTGTCGTCGCGGCCCGCGGCGACGGCCACCTGGCCGACGGCGGAGGCGAAGACGTCGGCGCCGACGCGGCCGGCGGCCGGGGGCATGGCCGGGAGCGACGGGTAGTCCTCCACAGGCATGGTCAGCAGGGTGAACCGCGCGCTGCCGCACGTGACGACCGCCTTGGCGCCCTCCACGACGAAGTCCACAGGCTGTGCGGGAAGGGCGCGGGTGATCTCGGCGAGCAGCTTGCCCGAGACCAGGACGACGCCGGCCTCACCGGTGTGCAGTTCCAGTGTCACCTCGGCGGAGACCTCGTAGTCGAAGCCGGAGAGCTTGAGCTGCTGCTCCTCGGTGACCTCCAGCCGCATTCCGGCGAGGACGGGCACGGACGGGCGCGCTGGGAGGCTGCGTGCCGTCCATGCCACCGCCTCAGCGAGGACGTCTCGCTCGATTCGGAACATCACGGTGATCAGCCTCCTGGTTTCGTCGTTGCTTCAAGTGTTGCCTCTCCCGCACCTCGGATCCGGGAGAACCCCTCTATGGGTCTTGAGTTTCTTTGTAGGAGAGATAAGAGGTCATCACACTAGGGGGTGTGGATACTGTGGACAACCGGCGTTGGTGCTGGTCACTGGCCCTGTTTTCATCCACTGCCCATGTGGGTGACGCCTGGGGGTAACTCCGCCGCCTGGGGATGAAGGATCGTTGCACACAGGCCGTCCCCAGATCTTGGTGCGTTCATCCACGAGTTATCCACTGGGTTTCCACCGGTTGTCCACCGGGTAAACGGCCTCTCGGCGCGGGCCCGGAAGAGTATGCACAGGGCGTCCCCAGGCTATCCACGAGTAGTCCCCAGGTTCTCCTCAGGATGTCCCCAGAGTTATCCCCAACCTCTGTGCAGGAAATTTCGGGCGAAGAGGGGGCGTAAGGCCGCCGCCTTTGGACGTTTCCCCTGATCCACAGTGTTATCCACAGGGTGTGCATGACGCTCAAGATCCACGAGATGTCTGCTTGATACGCATTGTCAGCTCGTTGACCTGGTTGTACATCGACCGACGCTCCGCGATGAGCGACCGGATCTTGCGCTCTGCGTGCATGACCGTCGTGTGGTCGCGACCGCCGAACTGCTGCCCGATCTTCGGCAGTGACAGCTCGGTCAGCTCCCGTGCCAGATACATCGCGATCTGCCGGGCGTTGACCAGAGCCCTGCTGCGCGAGCTGCCGCACAGGTCGTCGATGCTGATGCCGAAGTACTCGGCCGTCTTCGCCATGATCGTGGCGATCGTGATCTCGGGCCCGGACTCCGAGGTGATCAGGTCCTTCAGCACCACCTCGGCCAGCTGGAGGTCCACACCCTGCCTGTTCAGGCTGGCGAACGCGGTGACCCGGATCAGCGCGCCCTCCAGCTCGCGGATGTTGGTGGAGATCCGGCTGGCGATGTACTCGAGCACCTCGGGCGGCGCGGCCAGGCCCTCCTGGATCGCCTTCTTCCTGAGGATCGCGATGCGGGTCTCCAGCTCGGGCGGCTGGACGTCGGTGATCAGCCCCCACTCGAACCGGTTGCGCAGCCGGTCCTCCAGCGTGATGAGCTGCTTGGGCGCGCGGTCGCTGGAGATCACGATCTGCTTGTTGGCGTTGTGGAGCGTGTTGAAGGTGTGGAAGAACTCCTCCTGCGTCTGCTCCTTGCCCTCCAGGAACTGGATGTCGTCGACGAGCAGGATGTCGATCGCGCGGTAGCGGCCGCGGAATCCGTCGGCCTTGTGGTCGCGGATGCTGTTGATGAAGTCGTTGGTGAACTCCTCCGAGCTCACGTACCTCACCCGGGCGCCGTCGTACAGGCTCTGCGCGTAATGCCCGATCGCGTGCAGCAGGTGGGTCTTCCCCAGACCGGAGTCGCCGTAAATGAAGAGGGGGTTGTACGCCTTCGCAGGGGATTCGGCGACGGCCACGGCGGCGGCGTGCGCGAAACGGTTGCTGGCACCGATGACGAATGTCTCAAATGTGTACTTTTGGTTGAGCCTGGCCGTTTCGCTGGGCTTGCTGCTCTTCGCCTCCCACCTGTTCGGCGCCGGGTCCGGCGCTTTCTCCACAGGCGGCTGGCCCTGTTCAAAAGTGAACGTCGGCTGTGGATATTCAGTGGATACCTGGGGCGGCTCGGGCTGTGGAGAATAGAACTGCGGAGGCTCGGATGCCTGGTAGACCTGCGATTGCGGGGGCTGTGCAAAACGTGGCTGCGGCTCCTGGCTCTGGGGATAACTTTGAGCCACAGGCTGTTGATGAAGGTCCGGCATCGGCTGCTCGGGCGCCGTCGTGTCGATCATCACGGCCAGCCGCGTGGCCCGTCCCAGCTCCTGGGAGAGCGCGTGGGCGACGAGGGACTTGAGCTTGCCCTCGATCAGGTCCTTGAGGAAGTCGTTGGGGACACCCAGCACGATGGTGTCGTTGGCCAGCGCGATCGGGCGGACCATGGAGAGCCAGGTGCGTTGCTGGATGGGCACGTTCTCGTTGAGAAAGTTGCCCAGAGCCCTCTCCCACACCGTGCCGAGTTCGACACCGTTCATGGTGCGGCTCCCCTCCTTCCTCTCGCGGCCCCCCGCGATGGTTTATCCACATGGCCCCGCCGTCCTGGCGGCGGTCGGCCCGTCCGTCCACAACGTGGATTCCGCGTTGGATACCCAGGGAGTCCACAGGAGATCCACAGGTTGTGCACAGCCCTGCGGCGGCTCTGGAAGGGCCGACAGTATCCCTGTGCACAGCTGTGTTCAAGGCGTTGTCCACAGCCTAGTGGCACCACGATGCACATACTGTGGACGTGACCACAGCGGTGGAAAACCCGCATGTGGATTAGTGGATAACCGGCTCATGTTCGCCGCCGGTTTGACCTGGGCCATGCTTGGCCCGTAACGTACGACGGTCGGCTTGCCACGCGACGGCTATTTCGCGTGCCCTCGCTACAGTGGTAGGCCAGCCATGTGTGTAAGCGCCCTAGCGGCGCACCTTCAAGCCTGGAGCCCACCCGTGAGCAAGCGTACTTTCCAGCCGAACAACCGTCGCCGCGCGAAGACCCACGGCTTCCGGCTGCGGATGCGCACCCGGGCCGGTCGCGCCATCCTTGCCGCTCGTCGCCGTAAGGGCCGCGAGAAGCTGTCGGCCTGATCGTCCCGCGCCAGATAGTCCTGCCCGTCGGTGAGTCACGCCGGCGGGCGATAGGCGTATAGCGGTGCTTTCCCGAGGATCCCGCATGCGGCGCGGGGAGGAATTCGCGTTGGCGATCAAGCGCGGCAAACGCGCGGGTCGCCCCACTCTGGTGGTGCATCTCAACATTTCCGGGGATGCGGCGCCCATGGTCGGCTTCGTAGTGAGCCGGGCAGTCGGGGGCGCGGTCGTCCGCAACAAGGTCAAGCGACGGCTCCGACACCTGATGCGAGACCGTCTCGACCGGCTCCCGCGAGGTAGCCTGCTTGTGGTACGCGCCAATCCACCGGCCGCGTCAGCGCGATACGAGTATCTTGCCGCCGAGCTTGACCAAGCGTTGGATCGACTGCTCAGGCGGCGCGAGTCCTCGATGGATGGACATAGATGACGGAGCAGCCGCAAGGGGCGCTCCCGAGCCTCGCCGCTCGGGTGCTGATCGTCCCGATCCGGTTCTATCGGGCCTTCATCGGCCCGATGCTCGGTCCACGCTGCCGTTTCCACCCTTCGTGTAGTGCGTACGGGCTGGAGGCGCTGGCCGTACATGGAGCTTTGCGCGGCACATGGCTGACTGTCCGGCGAATCGGGCGGTGCCACCCATTCCATCCCGGAGGTATAGACCCGGTGCCCCCACGCCCGGTTCGGTCCCACGAAACGCAAGGGAGATAGCTCAGTGGAGCTGTCCTGGCTGAGCTGGCTCTACGAAGCCGTAGCCCACGTCATCATCTGGATCCATACCGGATACAGCGCGGTCCTCAACCCGGACAGCGGGCTGACCTGGGCTCTCACCATCATCACGCTGACCGTTTGCATGCGTCTCCTGATCTTCCCGCTGTTCCTCAAGCAGATGAGGTCCTCGCGGAAGATGCAGGAGCTCGCGCCCAAGGTGGCGGAGATTCGCAAGCGGTACAAGAACGACAAGCAGCGCATGAACCAGGAAGTCATGGCGCTGTACCAAGGGGCGGGCGCCAACCCGCTCGGAGGCTGCCTTCCTGTCGTCGCCCAGTTCCCGATCTTCATCTCGATGTTCACCGTGCTGCGCGCGATGGCCGACGGCCACGCCAAGTACGGCATGAGCCAGGCACTCGTCGACAGCGCCAGGTCCGCGCACATCTTCGGTGCGCCGCTCCCGGCCAGCTTCTGGATGTCCGAGGCGCAGATCACCAGCTTCGACGCGAGCGTGCTGCAGACGAAGATCGTGCTGGGGATCTTCGTGGCGATCAGCTCGCTCACCACGTTCCTCACCGTCCGGCAGAGCGTCGGCCGCTCCATGGCCCAGATGCCGGACAACCCCATGGCGCAGCAGCAGAAGATCCTGATGTACATCTCTCCGCTGTTCGCCTTCTTCAGCCTGAACTTCCCCCTGGGGTTGATCCTCTACTGGGTCACCACCAACCTGTGGACGCTGGGGCAGCAGCACTGGTTCTACAGCCGGCACCCGATGCCGCAGTACGACGCCAAGGGCAACGTGATCCCGGTCGAGCCCAAGCCCGGCCTGATCGCCAAGCTCCGCAAGTCCGCTCCCGAAGAGCAGGCGCCCCCGCCGCCTCCGGAGCCTAAGATCATCAGGCAGCAGCCCAGTCGCCAGTCACGCAGCAAGCGCACGGGCAGCAAGAAGTCGTGAACACGAAGGAGAGGCCGGCCATGACCGACGAGGCCGAGCAGGAGAAGACTCCTGACCTCAACGCGCTCGAGCAGGAAGGCGAGATCGCTGCCGACTACGTCGAGGGCCTTCTCGACATCGCCGACATCGACGGCGACATCGACATGGACGTCGAGGGCGACCGTGCGCTGGTCTCCGTTGTCGGGGTCAAGGGCAACGAGCTGGTAGGCCCCGGGGGCGAGGTCCTGGAGGCGCTGCAGGAGCTCACGCGCCTCGCCGTCCACAGGCAGACGGGGGAGCGGTCGCGGCTGATGCTGGACGTCGCCGGCTACCGCGAACGCCGGCGCGCGGAGCTGACCAAGCTCGGCACCGAGATCTCCAACCAGGTCAAGGAGCGGGGCGAGCCCAAGTCGCTCCAGCCCATGACCCCGTTCGAGCGCAAGATCGTCCATGACGCCGTAGCGGCGGCAGGCCTCCGCAGCGAGTCGGAAGGCGAGGAGCCCAACCGCTACGTGGTGATCCTCCCCGCCTGACCTGATCGCTTCCCACGCGACCGATCGGCCGCCGATCTCGCCTCACCCGAGGCGGATCGGCGGCCGTTTCACATCTCTCCGCGACCACAGCAGCGAGCCCCTGTCGGCCTGCCCTCGAACCCGCTCGCCGTCCGCTTCTGGGGGGCGGCGCTTCGCGCCCTTGAGGTCCTTTTGTGCGGCACGCATGGGTTACCCACTTTCCAGTGGTCCCCTCGGGCGCGTACCCGCACCACCGTGACCCCCGATTTCCTGGACGATTCGAGCGTCCGACTCGCACTGCCGGAGAGAGATGGCCGCTGGGACTCAGAGCTCGATTCCTCCAAGGCGGGAGGCCGTCTCTCCGCAAGGCCTGAGGTCACCCGGCTGCGGCTGTCGCGTCCCCGTAATGTCGTTGGGGGTCCAGGGGCATCGACGCGATAGCGAGGCCGCTCCGGGGAATGAGGATGTTTCGACCGGACAACTTCGTAGCGGAACGCATGCCCGATATGGCGTGCTCGTCAGTTCCCACTTGGGGCGGCCCGTTAGTCTTTTCACAGTGATCGCACACTTAGCCTTGGGTTTGACAGTGAACCTGACCCGACCCCCGAGACCACGCCCTCACCGGGCGAAACCCACCAGCCCGTAACAGAACCCTAGAAAGGGCCACCAACCCGTGAGCGACGAGCTACCCGCTCCGCCGGACATTGCGCGAGACGTCTTCACCGGCGAAGCCTGGGATCGGGCGAAGGCATTCGCCGAGCTCCTGGCAGGCCCAGGGGTGGTTCGTGGGCTGCTTGGCCCGCGCGAGGTGCCGCGGATCTGGGACCGTCACCTGCTCAACTGCGCCGTCGTCGCGGAGGCCGTCCCTGAGAACGCGCGCCTGGTCGACATCGGCTCCGGGGCCGGGCTGCCCGGCCTGGTGCTGGCGATCGTCCGGGACGACATCACGGTTACGCTGCTGGAGCCGCTGCTTCGCCGTACCGTGTTCCTGGAGGAGTGCGTTGCGGCGCTCAAGCTCGACAACGTTGAGGTGCTGCGCGGGCGAGCGGAGGAACTGGCGGGAAAGCGCGAGTTTGACGTGGCCAGCGCCCGCGCCGTCGCGCCGCTCGACCGGTTGCTGAAGTGGGCCATGCCGCTCCTGCGTGAGGGGGGCGAGCTGATCGCCATGAAGGGGGAGCGCGCCGCCGAGGAGCTCGCCGAAGCGGAGCCGCAGCTGCGCGCGAGCGGAGTGACGACGGCTGAGCTTGTGACCGTCGGGCGCGGTAAGGTCGAGCCGCCTGCAACTTTGGTTCGGGTGGTAGCGGGCCGCGCGCCGGAGCGAGGTAGGCGGCGACGAAGGAGGTGACAGGCTGTGCCGATGGGGCCAAGCGGGCTTGGCTGGCCGGACAGTCCTTCGTCCGAGAGTCCTGCTGGGGTTGGCTGGCCCGAAATGGGCGTGTCGCGACAGCAAATTCCCGGCACCACCATGCCGCTGGTTGAAAGGATGGCCATCGTGACCCAGACCCCCCTGAACCCCGGTGACTCCCCGTTGGTACGAGAGGCGCTCAGCTCAGTGGTTTCACGTGAAACATCTGCCACCCAGACGGCGGCCCAGTCGGACGAATCCTCCCGGCCGGGTAGCGGGGCCTGGCCTCGTCCGTCCAAGGGCAGAGTGATCGCTGTGGCGAACCAGAAGGGGGGTGTCGGCAAGACGACGACGTCCGTCAACATCGCGGCAGCGCTCTCCATGAACGGCCAGCGGGTTCTTGTCGTCGACCTCGACCCCCAGGGCAACGCTTCCACCGCGCTGGCGACCGAGCACCGGGGCGATGTCCCGGATGTCTATCAAGTCCTCGTGGACGACCTCCCCCTGGCTGAGATCGTCAAGCAGGTGCCCGACATGCCCGGCCTTTACTGCGCCCCCGCCACGATCGACCTGGCGGGAGCCGAGATCGAGCTCGTCTCCCTGGTGGCCAGAGAGGCCCGCCTTCGCCGGGCCCTGGCGGCGTACGACGCGATCGACTTCGACTACATCATCATCGACTGCCCGCCCTCGCTGGGGCTGCTGACGGTCAACGCCCTGGTCGCCGCCGACGAGGTGATGATCCCTATCCAGTGCGAGTACTACGCCCTGGAAGGGCTGGGCCAGCTCCTCCGCAACGTGGACCTGATCAAGGCGCATCTGAACCCGACGCTGCGCCTCTCGACGATCGTCCTCACCATGTACGACGGCCGCACCCGCCTCGCCTCCCAGGTCGCGGACGAGGTCCGCGCGCACTTCGGTGAGACGGTCCTCAAGACCGTCATCCCCCGGAGCGTCCGCCTGTCGGAAGCGCCCAGCTACGGCCAGTCCGTCATGACGTACGACCCGGGTTCCAGTGGCGCGATGGCCTACATGGACGCTGCCCGCGAGATCGCTCACCGCGCCATCGTCTGACCGACCTCACCACGTCCTCCACAGGACCGTCTCGCGCCTGGGACGGCTGGTCTAGGTGGGGGCTGGCACAGGCGTACGGCGGACGCGTTGGCTCCGCCGCTCCCATCAGTGGGCTGACACAGGCATCCCAAAGAGGACAGCGGCGTCGGCTCGGCATACCCGTCAGGAGGCCAGCACAGGCCTCCCGGGTGGGGACGGCGGTTGCGTCGGCTCGGCATCGCTCGGGCGCGTCACCTGAGCTCGTCGTCTGCCGCAGTCGGCACCGAGCGTCGGGAGCTGGGCATGCCACACCCGGTGCTGCTGTCGGCTGCGCCTGCTCGCCGCCCTACCTGGCGCGTCGGCCACCGTGGACAGTGTCCGCATGCGCTGCTGACGCGTCTATCCCCTGCACACCTTGCGGCTGTCGGACGCGCTTACCAGCGCCGGGCGGCCGCACTCCACGCTCCTGCTGCCCGGGGTGAGTTCATCCCCGCCCAGCGGAGCGCAGGTGGATCACCGCGGAGCTGCTTGCACGGCGCGGCCCGCCGCTGAGGTCCGCTCGTTGCACGGCTTCCTGCCTTCGCATGTCGACGCCGTGGCACGGAGGTTGGACGCGGGGTGGCCCGGGGTCTTCGCCGCGTGGTGTCGGGTGCCTGTCGTGTGGCATTGAGGGTGTCCATGCTGAGTTGAGAGTCGGGTGTCATGCGCGTGGCGTCGAGGGGCGGACCGTCCACGTGGCGTTGAGAGTCGAGTGTCTGGCGTGTGGCGTCCGTGATCTGCCGGCTGGTCGCGCGGGGAATCGATGTGGTCGGCGGTGGGCACCGCACGGAGCGCCTGGGACGCGGCACGTGCAACGGCGACTGTCGTGAGCCTGGGCGGCAGGGGAGATTGTCTTCCGTTGCTGGGTGGGTGATGGGCTCTGGGGGAGTTTGGTGGAAATCCGGTGGGGTCGCGTGTGGCGAGAGGGTACCCGGTCGCGTTCACGACGGTAACCTCTCCTGGAGTGACCGGAATCGGCCGGGTGGTGAGGAGACGCAGTGAGTCAGCAGCGGCGGGGATTGGGCAAGGGGCTCGGGGCGCTCATCCCGACCGGTCCCATCGTTGACGGCGCGGGGGCGGTGGCCAACGGCAGCGGGTCAACGGGGGAGACCGGGCCCAAGCCGATCGCTGGGGCGTACTTCAAGGAGGTCACCCTCACCGCGATCGTGCCCAACCCTCGGCAGCCGCGTGACGTCTTCGACGAGGATCGGTTGCACGAACTGGCTGCGTCCATCCGAGAGGTCGGGCTGCTGCAGCCGATCGTGGTGCGGCCGGTTGGTGGCGGGCAGTACGAGTTGATCATGGGGGAGCGGCGGTGGCGGGCCAGCCAGTTGGCCGGGCTGGAACAGGTCCCCGCGATCGTCCGCAACACGCAGGACGACGAGCTGCTCCGCGACGCGTTGATCGAGAACCTTCAGCGGGAACAGCTCAACGCGTTGGAAGAGGCCGCGGCGTACCAGCAGTTGCTCGACGACTTCCAGGCCACTCACGAACAGCTTGCGCAGAAGGTCGGGCGCTCCCGGTCGCACATCACGAACACCCTGCGTCTGCTGAATCTGCCGCCAGAGGTTCAGACGAAGGTGGCCGCCGGCACGATCAGTGCCGGGCATGCGCGCGCCTTGCTGAGCCTCAGCGACCCGGACGAGCAGATCCAGTTGGCCAAGCGGATCGTGGCCGAGTTGCTGTCGGTGCGGGCGGTGGAAGAGATCGTGAGTCTGGGTAGCGTCAAGGCCGCGCCGAAGGCTCCGCGTGAGCGGCAGCGGAACAAGCCGACCGCCCCTGGCCTCACCCACCTCGCCGACCGGCTCTCCGACCACTTCGAGACCAAGGTGAAGGTCGACCTGGGCCATCGAAAGGGGAGGATCGTCGTCGAGTTCGCGACGATCGACGACCTTGAGCGGATTATCGGCACCATGGCTCCGGAGGCAGTCCGCGCCATGCGGGACGCAGAGGACTGACGCTGTTTCACGTGAAGCCATCGTGGCACCCTCGCTCGGGGCGCGTTTCACGTGAAACAACGGCGCATGGAGAGCTGTAGGGACGGTGGCACTCCTCCTGCATGAGCCCACCGAAACCGGCTCCGTGGGCATTCCGGAGTCGAAGGTGCGGTCACTCAAAGAGTCCAGGGCGTGCAGATCGAGCGCTGTGCGGGGGCGAGCGCCGTGCGGGGCGGTTGCGGCGAGCTAGTGGCGTGTGGGACGAGTGCTCTGCAGGGTGAGCGGCCTATGAGGCAGCCGCATGTAGGGGAGCGCTGCGCGAGGGTGAGCGGCCTGTGGGGTAGCGGCGGGTCAGCGCCGAGCGGGGGCGAGTGGCCTATGGGGCGGGCGCTGCGCGGGGGCGAGCGGGTCGCTGGCGTGGCGACGCGGCTGAGGGGCAGAGCGGCGGTCAAGTAGCGGGGCGTGGCTTGGCGTGGATTTTGAGGGCATCAGGAACGCCAACCTCATGGCCGTCAGCGTTGGTCGCCCGGACTCACCGCAACACCCAATCTCCGTCTCTCGGGAGCCGCTACGCGTCCCGAATCGCTGGGTGACGTCGGCGCGCGACGGTAATGATCGTAAGCGTCGGTCCGTGGGGCAGTTGGCGTGTGGCGGCCGGGTGAGGTGCGGTCGGGTCGAGTGCGGTGGGGTGGAGTGCGGTCGGGTGGCGGTTGGACGGATGGATGGTGACCGTGGGGGGTTGGTGCTTTTGGCCTGGCCCACGCCCGGGTCGTGACGAGCGGCTGGAAGGACTACTACAACCACCGCCGACGACGCAGCTCCCTCGGCTGCCAGGCACCAGCGGCCTACGTCGCGTCGTGCACACACCGATGAGTCGTCCGTTGTCGACCGCAGCCCACATAGCCACGCGCGGCAACCCCTGTGGCGTAAGGTCCCAGGTGTGGATACAACAGCGCCGGTACCCCGCGTCCTCGTGATCGGCCTTGACCCGTATCGGATTCCCGGGCCCTGGGACCCGAAGCCGGTAGCCGACGCAATCGCGATCGGCATGGCTCGATTCACCGAGCACGGCATCGGCGTCGAGACCTGCCTTTTCGGCCTCGACGGCAGCGACGACGTGGAAACGATCGTCAGCCATACCCTGAGCGCGCGGCCCTGGGAATGCGTCGTCATCGGCGGCGGCGTACGGAAACCCGAAGATCAGCTTGAGTTGTTCGAGCAGATCATCAACCTGGTACGACGACACGCTCCCAGCGCGGCGATCGCGTTCAACAGCAACCCAACGGATACCTTCGACGCAGCCGCCCGCTGGATCGACATTCCCGGACCGACCAGTTCCAGCTAACCAGCGCGGCACCCACCCGAAGCACACCCCGGCCGCCTTCGGGGCGAAGCACCACCGGGCCGCCGGCTCTCACCGCGTCTGGATCACTTCTCGGGGTCCCTCCACTTTGGTGTGGACGGGGGGCGGCTGGAGTTGGAGGCGTGGCGGCGGCCGTCGGGTGGGTGTGGTGCCGACGGGAAGCGTGGCGGTGTGCGCGGGTTGGGGCCAGCGCCAAACGCGATGATGCTCTCGGATAGGGGAGGGCTTTACGCGGTCGCGTGCGGCAGTCGTGTGGGTGGAGTGGGACGGGGTGCGGTGGACTCCGCCTACCGCCGCGCCTAGTTGGAGCTTCCCCGGTCGCGCCTTCGCGCAGAGGCTGGGAGTTCGACTTGGTGTCACGTGAAACAGCGAGACCGTGAACCAGTGAGACGCCGGCTCTCGTGATACGGCGAGACTCCGGGCCCTCCTCGGTGTGTCGGTGCTGCACGCTCTGCTCGGCCAGTTCTGCACTCTCTACTCGGCGTCAGCTGAAACGCTGGAAAGCCTGCCGCTGCTGTTTCACGTGAAACAGCGCGCCGCTTCGCCGGCTACTCCTGTGGTGTCGACCATCACGCGGCAGCGCTCGGGCTCGCCACCGCCAGGGTCGCCTTCGGCGGGCCCGCCACCGCAAGAGCGTCTGCGCCGGGCTTGCCTCTGCCTCAGACAGGGCTCCTTCCCGTGGCGGGGTTCCTTCCCCCGCCACGGTTCCCCCGTGGACTCACGGTCACTGGGTCTCGCAGTCACGGGGCCTCGACGAGCTCGATGTCGCTGGGCTCGCACCCATGCGGCTACCGTCGCGCAGCGATGGCGCACGATGCCGCGCTCGACGTCTCAACGCGCCTTCCGTGGTGAGGTCCACCCGCTGGCGACTCGCACTTCGCCTCCAACCTTCGGGGTGCTCGACCTCTGGCATACAACCATCGGGGAGTGTCCGCGGATGGACGCGACTAGTCAGACAGGAAGACCGGTTCGCTCGTAGAGGGCCGACCGACCTTGCCGCGTCCGACGGCGCTTCCGCTGTTTGCCGGACACTCCACGCAGAGGGTTGTCAGGGGGTTGTCGCAGCGCGGATGTCCGCCAGGAAGTCGTCGATGTGGGTCTCGGTGGTGTCGAAGGCGGTCATCCAGCGGACCGTGCCGGTGGACTCGTCCCAGGGGTGGAAGAGGTAGCGCGACAGGAGCGTGCGCGTGGCCTCCGGCGGGAGGGTGGCGAAGACGGCGTTGGACTCCACCGGGTACGCGAGGCGCACGTCCGGGAGGTCGGCCAAGCCGGTCGCCAGGCGTTGGGCCATGGCGTTGGCGTGTCGGGCGTTCCGGAGCCAGAGGTCGTCCGTGAGGAGGGCGGAGAGTTGCGCGGAGATGAAGCGCATCTTCGAGGCGAGTTGGAGCGACTGGCGCCGCAGGAAGGGAACGGCGGTCGACAGGGACGGGTCGAGGACCACGACTGCCTCCGCCGCGAGCGCGCCGTTCTTGGTGCCGCCGAAGCTGAACACGTCGACTCCGGCGTCCGTGGTGATGGCGGCGAGGGAGCAGTCGAGGTGTGCGGCGGCGTTGGCGAGCCTGGCGCCGTCGACGTGCAGGCGCAGGCCGGACGCGTGCGCGACCTCGGCCAGCGCGGCGATCTCAGCGGGGGTGTAGCAGGTGCCGAGCTCCGTGACCTGGGAGATGGAGACGACGGTGGGCTGCGGCTCGTGGTGCTGGCCGAGGACGTGCAGACGGCTGGTGACGTCCTCGGGGCGGAGCTTGCCGTCCTGTGTCGGGACGGTGAGGAGTTTGACTCCCAGCAGCCGTTCTGCGGCGCCCGTCTCGTGGGTGGCGATGTGCGCGGTGTCGGGGCAGATGACGGCGTCGTAGCGGCCGAGCGTGAGGGCCAGCCCGACCATGTTGGCGCCTGCCCCGTTCAGCACCGCGAAGCCCTCCGCCGCGGGGCCGAACACGTCCTTGATCTGGCTCGAGAAGGCGGACGTCCAGCGGTCGTCGCCGTAGGCGGGGGCGTCTCCGTGGTTGGCCGCCGCCATGGCCTCCATGACGGCCGGGTGGACGCCCGCGTGGTTGTCGCTGGCGAAGCTCTTGGGATAGGTGGGATCGATCAGCACCCCGCCAGGCTACTTACCCCGGGTGGCGGCGTTCTGGAGGAGGACGCGGCAGAGGTCGCCGAGGTCGCGCCCGGCGGCCTCGACCGCCATCGGGAGGAGCGAGGTCTCGGTCATGCCGGGCGCCACGTTCACTTCCAGGAAGTGCGGCTGGTCGGACGCGTCGACGATGAGGTCGGTGCGGGAGATGTCGCGTAGCCCGAGCGCGGTGTGCGCGGTGACCGCCATCTCCGCGCAGGCGGCCGCGGCCTGGGGGGAGAGGCGGGCGGGAGCGAAGAACTCGGTGTGCCCGGCGGTGTAGCGCGCGGCGTAGTCGTAGACGCCTTCGTCGGGGACGATCTCGACGGCCGGGAGCGCCGTCGGGCCGTCGCCGAGGTCCACCACGGAGACGGAGACCTCGACGCCTTCGACGTAGCGTTCGATGAGCGCGGTGTCGCCGTAGGCGAAGCAGCCGACCATGGCGGCGGGCAGCTCTTCGGCGGTGCGCACGATGGACGCGCCCAGCGCGGAGCCGCCGCGGGAGGGCTTGACGAAGAGGGGGAGGCCGAGGTGCTCCACGATGCGTCCGAGGACGACGGTGGCGCCCAGGTCGTGGAAGGTCTCCTTGGGCAGCGTGACCGACTCGGGAGTGCGCAGCCCGACGCCACGCACGACCGCTTTCGCGGTGGGCTTGTCGAACGCGACCCGGCAGGCGTCAGGGTCGGCGCCGACGTACGGGACGTTGAGCAGTTCCAGCACGGAACGGATCGCGCCGTCCTCGCCCGCGCCGCCGTGGAGCGTCACGAAGACCGCCTCGGGCGGGTCGGCGAGGATCGAGGGGACGAGCGAGGCGTCGGTGTCGCGCGCCTCGACGTCGACGCCGGCCGCGCGCAGCACCTCGCTCACCCGGCGGCCCGAGCGCAGGGACACCTCCCGCTCGTACGAGAGGCCACCGGCCAGCACGAGCACGTGGCCCAGATCGCTCATCACAACTCCTCCGCTGATGGCACGCCGCACCACCGTACCGGCGCTGGGGCGGGGTGGCCGCCCCGCGGTCGTCCCACCGTATCGGTGCCGGGGACGGGGGTGTCCGCGCGGGGAGCGAGCCCCCGCGACGGGTCGTCCCACCGTACCGGTGCCGGGAGCGGGAGGTGTACGCGCGTGGCGCGATCCCGAGGCGGACGCGCCGCCGTACTCAGGGCACGAGGCCCCTTGGCGGCCGTCCCGTAAAGGTGTCGGGAGGGAGTGGACGGCGGCCCGCCCCCGGACCGGTACGGGAGCACGGGATACCTGGCGCGTGCCGAGGCGCGGACGCCTGGCGCGATGCTGGGGCGTTGGACGCCTGGCTCGTGGCTAGGGCGCGGGATGACTGGTTCGTGCCGATGCCGGAACCGGCCGGCTTCCCGAGGAGGCCGGCCGGTGGGCGGAGGTCAGGCCAGGTCCGGGCCCGGGGTGTCGACGCCGTTGTGGCCGCGGGCCGAAGCGGTGCCGAACGTGTCGCGCAGCTGCATCTCCTGCTCGATCACCCCGGCGAGCCGTCGCACACCCTCGCGGATGCGGTCGGGCTCGGGGTAGCAGAACGACAGCCGCATCTGACGTGAGCCGCTGCCGTCGGAGAAGAAGCCGGTGCCCGGTACGAACGCGACCCGTTCAGCCACGGCGCGCGGCAGGATCGCCTTCGAGTCGAGCCCCTCGGGCAGCGTGGCCCAGACGAAGAAGCCGCCCGCGGGCTTGGTCCAGGTGACCTCCGGAGGCATGAGCGCGTCCAGGGCTTCGAGGAGGGCGTCGCGGCGCTCGCGGTAGAGCTCCTTGAAGGACTTGATCTGCTCGCGCCACGGCTGCGTCGCCAGGTACTGCCCGACGGCCAGCTGGGTGAACGACGAGTGCGACAGCACGGCCGACTCCATGGCGAGCACGAGCTTGTCGCGGATGGCGTGCGGCGCGAGCGCCCAGCCGACCCGGAACCCGGGGGCGAGCGTCTTGGAGAACGACCCGAGATAGACCACTCCGTCGGGGTTGTCGGCCCGGAGCGCGCGCATCGGCTCGCCGTCGAACCCGAGCAGCCCGTACGGGTTGTCCTCGATGATGAGGATTCCGGCCCGCTGGCAGATGTCGAGCACCTGCTGCCGCCGCGGCAGGTTCAGCGTGACTCCGGCCGGGTTGTGGAAGGTCGGGATCGTGTAGAGGAACTTGATCGGCGCTCCGGCGGTCTCCAGGGCATAGATGGTCTGCGCCAGCGATTCGGGCACGATGCCCTGATCGTCCATGGCGATATGCACCACTTTGGCCTGGTAAGCGGAGAAAGTGCCCAGGGCGCCGACGTACGACGGCCCCTCGGCGAGCACCACGTCGCCCGGGTCGATGAAGATGCGGCTGACCAGGTCGAGAGCCTGCTGCGAGCCCACCGTGACGACCACGTCGTCCGCCCCGGCCTCGATCCCCTCCAACTGCATGACGTCGCAGATCTGCTGGCGCAGGTGCGGGTCGCCCTGGCCGGAGCCATACTGCAACGCGACCGGGCCGCGCCTGGTCACCAGGTCGGAGACCAGCTCGCCGACCATGTCGAGGGGGAGCGCCGTGACGTACGGCATGCCGCCGGCGAGCGAGACCACCTCGGGTCTTGACGCGACGGCGAAGAGAGCTCGGACCTCGGAGGCAACCATCCCGGTAGCTCGGGCGGCGTACCGGTCGACGTAGGCATCGATGCGCGACCCCTGGGTCGCGGGCGTTTGACCGTGATCGAGCTCTTCTGTCACGGTCCACCTCCTAGATGTCATTTGAGCCGAAATACCAGATTACGCCAGTCCGACATGTCGCCTGTGAGAGGGCACGTCCGTCGTGGTGCCCGCTGGCTGCGTCATCACTGAGCTACGATGCCAGCAACGGACGCGGTTTTCGCGCGCTTTTCCGGTTCAACGATTGGGGCCGTAGTTGTCGCGTCGGCTGGTCAACATCACCCTGGACAACCTGGACGATCTGCCTCGCCGCTGCCGGCGGTGCGTGTTCTGGGAGCTCGACCCTGTCAGCGGGGAGCGGGCCGTCGTGTCGGGTGACCCCGGGCTGGAGAAGGAGGCCTGGCTCTCCGGCACGCTGCTCGAATGGGGCAGCTGCGGAAAGATCGCCTATGTCGACGGGGTGCCCGCCGGATTCGTCATCTACAGCCCGCCTCTCTACTCGCCCCGTTCGGTGGCCTTCCCCACCTCGCCGGTGAGCGCCGACGCGGTCCTGCTGATGACCGCGCACATCATCCCCGAGTTCTCGGGCGGCGGCCTGGGCCGGATGCTCATCCAGGGGGTGGCCAAGGATCTGACGCGGCGCGGTGTGAAGGCCATCGAGGCGTTCGGTGACCTGAAGTGGGAGGAGCCGAGCTGCGTCGTCCCGGCCGAATACCTGCTTTCGGTCGGCTTCAAGACGGTCCGGCCGCATCTGCGCTTCCCGCGCCTGCGGCTGGAGCTGAAGACCGCCATCTCGTGGCGTGAGGACGTCGAGGTGGCCTTGGAACGGCTGCTCGGCTCCATGAGCCCGGAAAGGGCCCTTCGGCCCGTCTAGCCGCCTTTGAGGGCCGTATGCGAAGAGCCCCCCGCGAAGCGCGGATTCGAGGGGTCGTCGCAACACAGTGATCAATTACTGGCTGCGAGCAGCATAGTGAGACGCTCGGCTGGGGTATCCCAGTCGAGCGTCT
>NZ_JBEPDC010000052.1:0-31634 GCF_040300065.1 Nonomuraea sp. NPDC000554
CACTCGGCATCAGTCAGATCATGACGATTCAGGCAATCTTCCACCGGACTGATCTACACCAAACCGCCACTAAAGATCCACGGGACACGCCCTAGGAGTGTCCATGCAGGTCACCCACGGTGACGCAGCTCCGTGGGTGAGCGGGGTTTCGGTCCGGGCGCGGTGGGATGAGTCGGGCGTCGGACTGGAGATAATCGGCGAGAGGCGTGTTTGCCCAGGTCGGCTTGCTCGGTAAGGACTCGTATGTCCACCTGGCCGAGAGCTCCGGGTTACTCAGCGCTACTTGGGGGTCCATCTCACCGACCCGAGCGGCGAGCCATTTTGTCAAGATTGCCCGTTATGGGTATGCGGGCGACCCGGCCAACACTGAGGCGCCGATGTTGTCGGCGTTCATGCTGGGCTACCCGCTGCTGATCCGAGCGGGTGCAGGTGGTGGTTCCCGATGGGCGGCTAGCCGCGCTGTTCATCACTCTACCGAGCTGTTCAGCTGGGTAGAGTGATCGTCTCTGCTGTGGAATTGACCGGAAATGGATGGGCATGGCCGAAGACCTGCGTTTTTCGTTGCTCGGCCCGGTGCGGGCCTGGCGCGGCGGGCAGGAGCTGGAGCTCGGCTCGCCGCAACAGCGCCTGGTGCTGGCCGTACTTCTGCTAGCAGGGGGCAGGGCCGTGAGCGGCGAGCAGATCATGGACGCGGTGTGGGGTCAGACGCGGCCGCGTACCGCGCTCCAGATCTTGCGCACCTACGTCTCGCGGCTGCGCGCGGTGCTCGGCACGGACGCGCTGAGGTCCATCGGCGACGGCTACGCGCTGCGGGGCGGGGCGAGCGACCTCGCCGAGCTTCACGAGTTGTACGGCGAAGGCCGCTACGCCGAGGCGCTGGCCCTGTGGCAGGGCGAGCCGCTGGCAGGGCTCTCCGGACTGTTCGCCGAGTCCCAGCGCGCCCGCCTGAGCGAGCAACGGCTCACCGCGCTCCAACACCGCCTCGACGCCGACCTCGACGAAGGCAGGCACGCCGAGGCCGTCAGCGAGCTGAACGCCCTGTGCGCGGAACATCCAACCAGGGAGCGCCTGCGCGGCCTGCTCATGCTGGCGCTGTATCGAGCTGGACGGCAGGCCGAGGCGATCGGCGTCTACACCGACACCCGCAGGCTGCTGGCCGACGAACTCGGCGTGGACCCCTCGCCGGAGTTGGCCGAGCTGTACCAGCGCATCATCAGCGCCGACCCCGAGCTCGGCCGCGTCCCTGCCCGCCCCGGCGCCGCCCACGCGCCGGTCACGCACACGCCACGGCAGCTACCTGCCGACTCGGCCGACTTCACCGGCCGCGAGCGCGAGATCGAGGAGATGGTGACCGCGCTGCGCTCCGGCGAGACCTCCGCCCTGGTCGTCACGGCGGTCGCCGGGGCAGGCGGCGTCGGCAAGACCACGCTGGCCGTGCACGTCGCCCACCAGCTCGCCGGCTACTACCCCGACGGGCAGCTCTTCGTGGACCTGCGCGGATGGGGAGCCGAGCCGCTGGAACCCGCAACGGTGCTCGGCTCGTTCCTGCGCGCGCTCGGCCTGGATGAGGCGCCGGAAGACCTCGCCGAGCGGGCCGCGCTCTACCGCTCGGTGCTCGCCGACCGGCGGGTGCTGGTCGTGCTCGACAACGCATCAGCGGCCGGACAGGTCCGGCCGCTGATGCCGGGCTCGTCACTCTGCGGCGTGATCGTCACCAGCCGGGCCAGGCTGACCGACCTCAGCGGCGCCCGCCAGATGGACCTGGAGGTGCTCGGCCCCGTCGAGGCGCTGCGTCTGCTGGGCAGGATCGTCGGGGAAGCGCGTGTGGCGGCCGAGCGGCCCGCCGCCATGGACCTGGTCGCCGCCTGCGGCTTCCTGCCGCTGGCCATCAGGATCGCCGCCGCCAGACTCGCCGCCAGGCCGAACTGGAGCGTGGCCAGCATGCGCGACCGGCTCTCCGACGAGCGGCGCAGGCTGGCTGAGCTGCGTGCGGGCGACCTGGCAATCGAGGCCACGTTCACACTGGGATACGAGCAGCTCGACGACACCCACGCGCGGGCCTTTCGGCTGCTGGCCGTACCGGATGGAGGGGATCTGCCGCTCGCGGCCGCCGCGGCGCTCCTCGACCTGCCCGAGCACGACGCGGAGGACGTCTGCGAGGGGCTGGTCGACGTCAGCATGCTCCAGTCACCCTCGCCCGGCCGCTACCGCTTCCACGACCTGCTGAAGATCTACGCCCGTTCCCGCTGTGACGATCCAGAGGTACGGCGGGCCGCCCTCGACCGGCTGCTCGACTTCTACCTGGCCTCGACGGGCGCGGCGATGGGACTGATCACTCCCGGCGACAACCGACCGGCACTGGCGGCCGCCCGCTCGGCGGGAATGCCCTTCGCTGACGCCACCGCCGCCATCGACTGGATCAACGAGGAAGAACAGGGCCTGCTCGGCTGCGTCGAGCAGGCCGCCCGCACCCCCGGGTGCGACCTGCACCAGGCCGTAGTCCTGTTCGACATGGGCATCGACATCCTCGGCTTCGACTCCGACTCCGCCCGTATCGAACGGATCGGCGATCTGCTCGTTGGCGCGACAGAGGAACGCGGCGACCAGGTTATGCTCGCTCGGGCCCGGGTCACGCGCGGCCTCACCCGGGTGGACCGGAACCGCCATGACGCCGCCACGGCCGACGGCATGGCCGGCCGCGACCTCAGCCTCAAGCACGGCGACCTGGCAACCTACGCGAAAGCGCTCAATCTGTTGGCGCTTTGCGCGAATGAACGACGCGAGAGGTCCACCGCGGTGACCTGCTATCTGCAGGCCGTCGAGACATCGCGATCGATCGGCGACCTGGCCTACCTCGCCACCGGGCTCGGCAATCTGGCCCGTGCTCTGTCCGCCGTGGGCCGTCACGACGAGGCGCTCGAAGCCGCCGGCGAGGCCGAGCGGATCATGCTCGACCTCAGGGACGGGCAGTACGACGCCGACGCCACCTACCAGTACGGCATCGTGCTGTGCGAGGCAGGGCGGCCGGAGGAGGCGGTGCTCAAGCTGGAGACGGCGGTCACCGAGTACGGGCGGATGAAGATGCGCGGCTGGCAGGGAAGTGCGCTTTTCAGGACCGGGGAGGCGTACCTGGCGGCGGGGATGGCCGAGCGGGCGCTGGAATGCGCGGAAGAGGCGCTGACGATGCTCGTGGAGTCGGGCGATGAGTGGGGGCAGGGCATGGCGCTGACCGTCCTGGGTCAGGCGCTGTGGGAACTGGGGCAGCCGGGCCGCTCCCAAGCCTGCCTGACAGAGGCTCTGTCCATCTTCGAGCGGCTCTCGCTATCCGAGGCGGCCGACGTCCGCGCCCTCCTGACGAAGCTGAACACCTAGGCCTGTCTCAAAGGCGGCCTGCGCTACCTGTTCGGCACCTTGACCACCGACGGCTACGACGACGTGGACCGGCAGGTATCGGCCCGCATCCAGGCACACTGGGTCGCATTCGCCCGCGACGGCACACCGACCGCGGACGAGTCCTGGCCGCGCTACGACGACCTCGCTCGTACCGCACGCCCCGATCGCCGCTCTCATCCATCTACGGCGCACGAGAGGGCGCATTTGACGACTGCGTCGCTGTCCACTTCGGGGTGATCGCCAATTCGGGCTTGAGGACGTGGACTACCACGCCCTCGGCGAGTTACGCCGTGCTCGTGTTGTGGAGCGTCCACTTCTAGGTGATGGGGGCGCCGCCCTCGCTGATCTTGGAAGGGTCGTAGGAGAACTCGATCTCGCCCGCCAGGCTGGGCCGAGGCGTGTGCGCCGACGCTGCTGCCGCTGCGGCAAGCATCCTCACCGAGGCCGGCCTCCTGATCCGGACCGAGGGCGTCGCCGAGGGATTCCGCCCCGCCGAAGGGGGGGCTGATCCGGCTGGCCGCGCAGTAGTCCGGTCAGTGCGGTCCGGATGGCGACCCTGCTCACTGCCGCAGCCGCGACTGGGTTGCGGTGGAAACGCGCGAGTAGACAATCCGCACCGAAGGCTCCTCGGGGAAGGACGGCGCACCCTTCTACCTGTCGGGAAATCCTGTCGTCACTTCCGGTCCGAATTCACCCGCCTGGCACGGCACTGCATCCCCCAATGTCCGGTTTCCCTGACGGTCGAATGCGGGGCTTGTGGGGTGTCGGGAAATCACCTATTCCCGACACCTCTTCCGGTGACGTGCCGCGATTTTCTGCCACGCTCTTGTTGTGCCGTGTGCTGCTGCCGCGCGCGGTGCCAATGGACAGCCGTTGGCGGCACCCGCTAGTAACGTAGCGATGCTTCGGCAGAGTCGCCCCCGCGCTGCGAGTCAGCCCTCGGCCGGGATGAGCAGAGCGAGAGCTGCGATTGACGCGCCATACTCGGCGAATGCTGACCGCACCTCCTCGAGCTGGGCACCGGCCAGCGCGGGCGGCCGACCGCGGTAGCGTCCTTCGGCTTCGGCTGCGGCGATCCCTTCGGCGGTCAGCTCGTTCTGCAGGTCGCGCTGGAACTGCCCGACGGCGGTGATGACGTTGATGAGCAGCGCGGTCGTCGCGTCGTTGGCGGCGAGGTCGTGGAAGTTGGACAGGACGCGCAGGGCGAAGCCGCGGGCCTGGCACCAGTCGCGGACGGCGTGGATGTCGACCAGGTCCCGGCACAGCCGGAACAGCTCCGACACGGTCAGGACGTCGCCCGGGTGTGCGGCGGCGGCGACCCTGGCGAACGCGGGGCGCTCCAGTGCGGGGATCTTGGAGGTGGTGGCCGGGTCCTCGAACAGCAGCACCCCCGAAGGCGGCCGCGCTGCGCGGCGACGGCGTCGAGCTGGCCGCGGCCGCCGAGACGTTCCTCGCCTCGGCTCGGCTCACGAACCCGAATACTCCACCCCGCCAACACCGCTCTCGGGCGCGAGCGGCGGCTGGCCAGCGTCGATGTTGGACACGCGCTGTGGGGCGGGAGCGCGGCCGCCAAGACTCCCAGAGCATGATCAACCTCGCTGAGATCCATCGGTACATCACGGCTCATAGCCGGGTCTACGCGCTATAAGCTGCGGAATCCCTCCGGCGAGGGACATCTGAACGGAAAGTCACGGTAACGCGCTCAACTCTGCTCTGCTAACGGGACTTTTCGTTCCGATGCTCGTCATGCCCCGCGTCCTGCCGACAGGACCGCTTCACGCGCCGCAGGCTGTCATCCGTGGACGACGTCCCGATCTTCTTCACCGCCGACGCCCGACAGCGCGCCCCGCACGATGGCAGCGGCGACGCTTCGGACGGCGTCCTTGCTGATCTGCTCGGGCGGCGTGGTCACCAGGGTGAACAGCGCACCACCGTAGAGGGCGATCAGGGCGGGGACCGTCTCGGCGGGGATGGGGAGACCGAGCTGGGCGTGCTGCTCGGCGGTGAGTCGCGTCGAGGTGTCCTGCAAGCCCGCGAGCGCCGAGGCCAGCGCCGGCCGTCGTACCGCCTCCAGCTGGAGTTCGAAGATCGCGAGATAGCGGGTGCGGAGAGCGGTCGCCGCAGCGAACAGGGATTCGGTCAGCAGATCAACGACGTGTCCGGTGACATCAGCCGGGACGCCCGCGGCGGGCCCGTGGCGCTGGGCGGCGCGGTCCATGTCGGCGTTCATGTCGGCGTTCATGTCGGCGTTCATGTCGGCGTTCATGTCGGCGTTCATGTCGGCATGGTGCAGCTCGACGATGCGCTCTGCGGCGGCCACCAGCAGCGCCTCCCGGCTGCGGAAGTAGTTCGAGGCCGTTCCCTGCGGGAGCCCGGCGGCCTTCTCGACCGCGCGGTGGGTCAAGCCGTGCACCCCCGAGGCCGCCAGCAGAGCTATGGCGGCATCGGCCACGGCCTGGCGGCGGGCTGGATTGGTCGGCGGCACGCCACCATGATATGACACTATCCGTACTAGGACGACCGTAGTGGATAGGGTCTGCGACAAGGCGGGAGAGCGTCATGCGGATCGTGGTGGTAGGCGCCGGCTTGGGCGGGGTGTCGGCCGCGGTAGGGCTGCATCGGCAGGGTCACGAGGTGACGCTGTGCGAACGCGGCGCCGAGCTTCGAGAGGCGGGCACCGCCGTCGTGGTCATGCCCAACGGCGTCCGGGCGCTGGATGCGCTGGGGTTGAGTGACCACGTACGCGGCCAGGCCA
The DNA here is from genome assembly GCF_040300065.1 of Nonomuraea sp. NPDC000554. NCBI lineage: Bacteria > Bacillati > Actinomycetota > Actinomycetes > Streptosporangiales > Streptosporangiaceae > Nonomuraea > Nonomuraea sp. NPDC000554. The sequence goes on from NZ_JBEPDC010000052.1 coordinate 6,149, forward strand.
TGCCCGCCGTCAGCGGCGGACTACGGGACTGGCGCGGACGGCCGTTGCTGGTCACCGACGCGGCCCAGGCCCAGCGGACGGTAGGGCCGTCGGTGGCCGTGAGCCGGGCGGAGCTGCACCGGGCGCTGCGTGCCCCGCTGCCCGCCGAGCTGGTGCGTACCGCAACGCCGGTTCAGCGGCTGGAGCCCGACCACACCGAGGTGTCGGTGATCAGCGACGACCGGCCCGTGGCCAGGGCCGACGCGGTGATCGTGGCCGACGGCATCGGCAGCACACTGCGCGGCCGGCTGTTCCCCCAGCACCCTGGACTGCGGCAGGTAGGCCGCCTGGACCTTCGCGGCATGCTGCCCCGACCCGCGGGCCTCGACGTCACCGAGCTGCTGGCCGGCATCATGGTCGACCGACGCACCGGGGCGATGTTCGGCCTGTTCCCGGTCGGCGAGAGCGATCTTTACTGGTTCACCGACTCCGCGCTGCACGGAACCCCGCCCGGGGCCGATGAGGCGCGACGGCAGGTGCTGTCCCTGATGGCCGACTGGCACCCGGCGGTCCCGGCGCTGCTCGAGGCCACCCCGCCCGCCGACATCTACGTGGATGCGATCGCCTGCCTGGCCGAACCGCTGCCGTCCTTCGCGGTGGGCAGGGTCGCGCTGCTCGGCGATGCCGCGCACGCCATGACCCCCGATCTCGGCCAGGGCGCCAGCCAGGCGTTCGAGGACGCGGCCGCGGTGACCCGGCACCTGGCCGACGCCGGGCCGGCGGATGTCGCGGAGCGGCTGCGCCGCTACGACGCTGAGCGCCGGCCCCGTACCAGCCGCCTGATGCTGGCATCGTCCCAACAGTCGTGGCTGATGTCGCGGACCGGCGGGGTCGCGTGGCTCCGCGACGCCGTGCTGCGCGCGGTGCCGCGCCGGCTCGCCACTCGGCAGCTCGCCTCCCTGTGGCGGGCATAGCTGACACTTGCGGGACCGACGGGATCCACCGACATAGGCGGGCCAATGCCGGAATCCGTCAGTCAACGGCCTCCGGCTGGCGGAGGTTGGGCACCGTCCCCGAGGTTGGTCCGGTTCCCAGCGACCGAAAGGTGACCAACGATGATCCTGGTAACGGGTGCCACCGGCAACGTCGGCGGCCAGGTGGTGGCGCAGCTGCTGGAAGGCGGCTTCCCCGTGCGCGCGATGACCCGCGACCCCGGCGCCGCGCGGCTGCCGTCCGGCGCCGAGGTGGTGCGCGGCGACCTCGCCGCCCCGCACGAGCTCGACGGCTGCCTGGACGGCGTGGAGGCGGTCTTCCTCATGTGGCCGTTCCACACGTCCGACCCGATGGCGGGCATCCTGGACGTGCTGAAACGGCACGCCCGCCGGGTGGTCCTCCTGTCGTCGGGAGCCGTCAAGGACGGGCTCGCCCCCGAGCGGCACGCCGACCACGTGGGCCGCACGCACGCCGACGCCGAACGGCTCGTCAGGGAGTCGGGGCTGCTCTGGACGATGCTGCGGCCCAGCACGTTCGCCGCGAACGCGCTGTGGTGGGCCGACCAGATCCGCGCCGGCGACACGGTGAGCGGCGCGTTCGGGGCGACGCCGATGGCGATGCTGCACGAGGCCGACATCGCCGCCGTCGCGGTACGCGCGCTGACGGAGGACGGCCACGACCAGGCGTGCTACCTGCTGACCGGCCCGCAGGTGCTCACCCAGGCGGAGCAGGTGCGCGTGCTCGGCGAGGCGCTCGGACGCCCGCTGCGCTGGCGGGAACTGTCGCGCGAGGAGGAGAGGCAGCGGCTGCTCGCCGACCCGTCCTTCCCCGACTCCTTCGTGGACGTGCTGCTCGACGGCTACGCCGGCATGCTGGACGGCCCCGCTCCCGCCGTCACGAGGACCGTCGAGTGGGTCACCGGAGCCCCCGCGCGCTCCTTCCACCGATGGGCGCTGGACCACGCCGGCGACTTCGCCCGGACCTGACCGGCTCTCCCCTCCCGACGGGTGCTAGGTTGGCCGACCGTGTCGGACTATCTACGCCACCTGTTCTCGCTCGACGGCCGCCGGGCCCTGGTGACCGGCGGCAGCTCCGGCATCGGCTACGCCATGGCCGAGGCGCTCGGACGCGCGGGCGCCGAGGTGGTGATCGTGGCACGCCGCGAGGTCGAGCTCGACAAGGCGGTGCGGCGGCTGGAGGAGCACGGCGTGCGCGCCTCGCGCATCAGCGCCGACCTGGGCGAGCGCGAGGCCGTCAGGCAGGTCTGCGCCGCCGCCGGCGAGATCGACATCCTGGTCAACGACGCGGCCAACAACATCCGCAAGCCGATGGGCGAGCTCACCGAGGACGACTACGAGCAGACCGTCGCCCTCAACCTGACCGCCCCCTACCTGCTCGGCCAGCACTTCGGACCCCGGATGGCCGAGCGCGGGTGGGGGCGGATCATCAACGTCGGCTCGCAGCAGACCGTCAGTGCCTTCGGCGACAGCGGCGTGTACGGCGTGTCGAAGGCCGGCGTGGCCGGGCTGACCCGGTCGCAGGCCGAGGCGTGGTCGCGGCACGGGGTGTGCGTCAACACGATCATCCCCGGGTTCGTGCTGACCCCGCTCACCGAGCCCGCCCAGGCCGTGCCCGGGCGGGTCGAGACTCTCGCCGCCCGGCACATGGTCGGCCGCAACGGCCTGCCGGGCGACTTCGCCGGGGCGGCGGTGTTCCTGGCCGGTGACGCCTCCGCGTTTGTCACCGGTCAGATGCTCTTCGTGGACGGCGGGTTCTTCGTCCACTGACGGGCGGTGAGCACCCGGGCCCGCCGCCTTTACTTTGTAGATTACTTGCGGCGCAGCCGGCGTTCCCCCACGCCGTCGTGCCACATGTCGACGACCAGCTCGTCGCCCTCGACCCTCGTCCACACGACTTCGGACAGCTCGATCCGGAACAGGTGGGAGGTCTCGCTCGGCATCTCGAACGACGCCCGCACCGCCTGGTCGGTGATCTCGACCGCGCGCCCCGCCAGCTTCACGTCTCCGGCCCAGGACGACGGTTCGGCCTCGTCGGGGTCGGGCGAGGTGGTGTGGATCGCCATCCGCGGATCGCGCCGCAGGTCGAGCGCCTTGCGCGCGTTGGGCATCGACCCCATCCACAGCTCGCCGTCTCTGAACTGCGACTCCGTGCCGCTCACCCGCGGCGAGCCGTCTTTGCGCAGGGTGGCCAGCACCTTGTGCTTGTGCCTGACCATCAGCTCTCGCGCGACCTTCGCCAGGCCGGGCGCCTGCCTCTCGAATTCCGTCCATGAAGCCATGCCGGTCATCATGGACGGCGCCACCGACAAAAACCCGCGGGCTTCCGGCGAGCTGTCAAGACCCACTGTTCGACGGAAGTCCGCGCCGGACCGCGCGGCTCCGGGCCGACCTCGGAACAGCCCCTAAGCTCGGCGGCGGGCGCGGTAGGCGCTGGCCTTGGCGCGGTTCTGGCACGACAGGCCGCAGAACCGGCGCGAGGCGTTCCGCGTGACGTCGAAGAACACCAGGTCGCAGGCGTCGGCCTCGCACGAGCGCAGCCGGACCCCCTGGCCGACGCCGATCACCATGGCCAGCGCGGTGGCGGCGTCGGCGGCCCAGCCGTCGACGACGTCGGCGTCGGCGTGGTGGAAGGCGAGCATCGGCGGGTCGCCGTAGAGGCTCGGCACGGCCGAGTGCCGCACCAGCGCCGCGTTCAGGCCCGCGATCGAGCGCGGGGCCTGGCCGCCGAACACGGGCCGCACCTCGGCCGCCACCTCCGCGAGCCGGTCGGCGTCCGCGCAGGTCAGGGGATGGCCGGCACGGGGAAGGGGGCGGTCGGCGGCGGCGGCCTCGAGCGCGGCCCTGCGCGCCTCGCCCGCCGCCGGAGGGGTGACCTCGCGGCCGCGCGCCCTGGTGACGGCCAGCTCGTTCACCAGGATGACGGCCAGCTCCACCCAACGGCCGACATAACTATCTATTTGGGATTGACCAGTGATGCGCCATCCATCTATCGTCACTGCCGTAGCTTATCTAGCCAGTGAGGGATTTGACATGTCGCAGCTTTCCAGGCTCGCCAGGCGCATGTGGCACCAGCTGGAGCCGATCCACGCGGTGCTGTACTTCTCGCCGGAGGGGTTCGACGAGGCGGCCCGGCTCGGATACGACGTGCAGTCGCGGTGGCCCAGCTACTTCGCCTACCGCACCGCCCCGCTGGGCCCGGCCGGCGCCCATCTGGCCACCGCCGCCTACTACAGCTTCAGCCCCGGCATGATCGCTGAGCACGTCCCCGCGATCTGGGACACCGCCTCACCCGAGCAGGTGCTCCAGGCCCGGTCACGGGCCGTGGACCGCACCTACCGGACCCTGCTCGGCGACCGGGTGGCGACGTCCGAGATGAAGGAGGCCGCCGAGCTGGCCAGGCGGGTGGCCGAGAGCGTGAGCGTGGCCGGGCGGCCGTTCGCCGGCGCCAACCTCGACCTGCCCTGGTCCGACGAGCCGCACGTGGCGCTCTGGCAGGCCACCACCGTGCTGCGCGAGCACCGCGGCGACGGGCACCTGGCCGCGCTGCAGGCCGCGGGGCTCGACGGGTGCGAGGCGCTGGTGTCGTTCGCCGCGATCGGCGCCGCCCCGATGGCCAACTTCGCCGGACGCGGCTGGAGCGAGCAGGAGTGGCGCGAGGCCCAGGAGCGGCTGGCCGCCCGCGGCCTGGTGGACGCCGACGGCCAGGCCACCGGCCAGGGCCGGGCCCTGCGCGACCAGGTGGAGCGGATGACCGACGAGCTGGCCGCCGGGCCGTGGCGGGAGCTGGGCGAGGCCCGCGCCGACCGGCTGGCGCAGCTGTGCTCCCCCGCCCTGGGCGCGGTCTTCGGGGCGGGCCTGCTGCCCATGGCGAGCACGCTCGGCATCGCCACCGTCAAGGCCCCAGGTTAGGGACCCCGGCTGGTGACCTGTCAGCGCCTGCCGTACTTCTTGTGCACGGCCTGCTTGCTCACCCCGACCGCGTCGGCGATCTGCGCCCACGGCAGGCCCGCCACCCTGGCCCGCCGCACCAGGACCGCCTCCAGGCGCTCGATCTCGTGCCGCAGCGCGGTGGTGGCCTGCAGGGCCAGCAGCGGGTCGTCGTCCTGCGCCTGCCGCATCAGCGTCGCCAGGTCGTTCGTCATGCTCTAAAGGTAGTCCAGCAGCAGGGCCTGGATCTCCTCCGGACGCTCCAGGTTGGGCAGGTGCCCGGCCCAGTCCAGCTCGACCAGCTCGGCGTGCGGCAGGTGCTCGGCGAGGTGGCGGGCGCTCTGCCGGGCCCAGAGCAGGTCGTGCGCGCCGACGACGACCAGCGCGGGCGCCTGGATGGATGTCAGGTCGATGTCCGGCGAGAACTGCGAGGGCTCGGGGTCGGCGGCGAGCTGGACGGTGAAGGCGTGCCGCTGCATCTCCACGACCCGCTCGTGGGCGTCCGGGGTGGCGTGGGGGCCGAGCCAGGTGCGGGCGTTCAGCTCGGACGCGGCCTGGAGGTCGCCCAGCTCGATCAGCCGCTCCTCCTCCGTGGTGAACGCCTCCAGGTCGGGCGTCGGCGGCAGGTCGGAGTCGGGGTTGAGCAGCACCAGCCGCTCGGCGAACCCCGACTGCGCGAGCTGGAGGGCCACCCGGCAGCCGTAGGAGGAGGCGACGAACGTGGCCTTGGCCACGCCCAGCTCGGCCAGCACGGCGGCGACGTCGCCGCAGTCGCTGTACGGTTCGTCCGCTTGGAAGGGGGTGCGGCCGAATCCGCGGTAGTCGACGCGGATCACCCGGAAGCGCTCGGCCAGGGCCTGCCACTGCGGGTCCCACAGGCGGGAGTCGACCACGCCGGAGTGCAGCAGCACCAGCGGCTCGCCCGCGCCGGCCTCTTCGTGCCAGATGGTCATCGCGACTCCACCGCCAGCCGGAGGCCGAGGCCGATGAGGACGACGCCGGAGACCTGCTCCAGGCGGCGCCTGACGACGGGACGGCCGAGCAGGGCCTTGGCGCGGGCGACCGTCCAGATGAGCAGGCCGTACCAGAGGGTGTCGACCAGCACCCAGATGACGGCGAGCGTCACCAGCGTGAGCGGGACGTTCTGCCCCTGCGGGACGAACTGCGGCAGGAACGACATGGCGAAGACGGCGGCCTTCGGGTTGGCCAGGCAGGTGCCGAGCCCTGACAGGTAGGAGCGGTGCCGGCCCGCGACGGCGGCGCCGTCGGAGGGGGGCGCGTCGGCGCCCTTGCGGGCCTGCCAGAGCGCCTGCGCGCCCATCACGACGAGCACCACCGCGCCTACGACGCGCATCGCGTCGTAGGCGAGCTGGGAGGCCACCAGCAGCGCCGACAGGCCGAACGCGGCCGACAGCGCCCACAGCAGGATGCCGGTCTCGTTGCCGAGCGCGGCGGCGACGCCGGAGCCGCGACCGGCCCGCAGGGTCTGGCGAAGGATGATCGCGGTGCTCACGCCGGGGGTCATGGCCACCAGGAGGCACGCGCCGATGAACGCTAAAAGGTACATGGCGGTCATCGTCGCAGAACGAACCCCGCTTTATCCGTACATTTTTCCGAGCTCGGCGACCGCCTCCGCCATCAGGGAGCGCAGCTCAGGCGGGCCGAGCACCTCCACGGCCGCGCCCATGCGCAGCAGCAGCCAGCGGGCGTGCGTGATCGACTCGATCGGGACGGTCAGGGTCAGCCAGCCCTCGGCGTCGGGCTCGCCCGCGGCGGCCAGCGCGGCGGCGACCACGTCGGCGCCCATCGTGTACGCGAACAGGTCGTCCATGCCGGGGGCGAGCCTGACGACGGCCTCGGCCTTGTACATCCGCTCGCGGAACTCCTTGGAGTACTCGCGCCAGAACGCGGCCAGGTCGAACCCGGCGGGGCCGTCGAAGTGGCCGGGCAGCGTGCACAGGGTGAGGATGCGGGAGACGCGGTAGGTGCGGGGGCTGCCGCCGGCGGGGGCGGCGACCATGTACCACGAGCCGCCCTTGAGCACCAGCCCGTACGGGTTGAGCACGCGCTCGACCTCCTGCCGACCCCAGCGGCGATAGGTCATCCTGATCGGCCGACGCTCCCACACCGCCTCGGCGACCTCTCCCAGGTGGGGCGCGTCGTCGGCGCCGCGGTACCAGCTCGGGACGTCCAGCAGGAACCGCTCGCGCATGCGGGCGGCGTGCGAGCGCGGCTCGGGCGGGAGCGCGGCCAGCAGCTTCAGCTCGGCGTTGGCCGCCACGTCGGCCAGCCCCAGCTCGGCGGCCGGCCCCGGCAGGCCCGCCAGGAACAGCGAGGACGCCTCCTCGGCGGTCAGCCCGTTGAGCCTGGTGCGGTAGCCGTCGAGCAGCTGGTAGCCGCCCGCCGGGCCGCGGTCGGCGTACACCGGCACCCCGGCGGCCGACAGCGCCTCGACGTCGCGGTAGACGGTGCGCACCGACACCTCCAGCTCCTCGGCCAGGTCGGTGGCGGTCATCCGGCCGCGAGTCTGCAGGAGCAGCAGGAGGGAGAGCAGGCGGCTGGCGCGCATGGCGACCATTCTAGGTGCGGCCGCCCGAAGTGCCCCGGCGCCGGCCAGCCAGGACGCCCGCGCGGTGACCGGGGAACGGGCCCGCGGCCGGACTCGCCGATCTGGCGGCCGCCGGGGCTCGTCAGGCGAGCTGCCCGGCAGGTGACCGAGGGCTCGTCAGGCGAACTGCTGCCAGGCGAGCTTGGCCACCATGGCGGCCACCACGCACAGCAGCACGACCCTGACGAACGCGGCCCCGCGCCTGAGCGCCATGCGCGCGCCGAGCTGAGCGCCCGCGATGTTGCACACGGCCATGGCCAGGCCGAGCCCCCACTGCACGTGCCCCTGCCAGGCGAACACGAACAGCGCGCCGATGTTCGTCCCGGTGTTGATGATCTTCGCGGAGGCGGAGGCCGAGACGAAGTCCAGGCCGAGGATGGTGGTGAACGCGACGATCAGGAAGGTGCCGGTGCCGGGGCCCATGATGCCGTCGTAGAAGGCGATCAGCACGCCCGCCGTCGCGATGGCCACGGCGACCCTGACGTTGGTGCGCAGGTGCGGCTGGGGCACCGCGCCGAGCGCCGGCCGCAGCGTGACGAACGCGGCCACCGCCAGCAGCACCACCATGACGGCGGGGCGCAGCACGTCGGCGGTGATCGCTGCGGCGGCCGAGGCGCCCAGGCCGGAGCTGAGGACGGCCAGCCCGGCGCCGGGCAGTGCCACCTGGCGGTCGAGTTTGGTGGTGCGGGCGTAGGTCACGGCCGCCGAGGCGGTGCCGAACACCGACGACAGCTTGTTGGTGGCCATGGCCTGCACGGGCGGCATCCCGGTCATCAGGACGGCGGGGAGTTGCAGCAGCCCGCCGCCGCCCACGACGGCGTCGACCCAGCCCGCTCCCACGGCGGCGGCCAGCAGTACGAGCACCTGTTCCAGCGGCACGCCGATCCCCCGATTTCACCCATCTGAGCGTCAAGAGCGTACATGGCCGCCTATCTCACCTTTCGCACCACCCCCCACTTCCGTTTACCACGGCTAAGTCCGCGCCAAAAAGATTTACCTTGCGTAAACCCCGGCTGTGTCGGCGGTTTCGCCGTCCGGCCTTTTCCGGCGGCGCTTTTCGTTTGGCAACATTCAGGGGCGCACGGCACCCTTTCCGACATGCATCACCGGAAAGCTCGTCTTACCCTCTGCGCGGGGGCGTTCGCCCTGGTCGCGGGGGTGGCGGCGCCTGCGTATGCCCAGTCCCCGGCCCCGCAGAACGCGACCGCCCAGCACATCACCGCGCACATTGCCGCCGCCGACAACGCGCCCGCCGTCTTCGGTCGCGCCGCCTATCTCGTGGACGCCGCCACGGGCAAGGAGCTGTTCAGCAAGGCCGCCGACAAGCGTCTGCCGATCGCCAGCATCACCAAGGTCATGACCGCGTACGTGGTGCTCGAGAACGCCAAGCCGACCGACATCGTCCGGATCACCTCCGCGGACGTGCGGCACGCCGAGGACGGCGGCGCCACCACCGCCGACCTGCGCCCCGGAGACCGGGTGTCGGTCAAGGAACTCCTGTACGGCCTGATGCTCCCCTCGGGCGCGGACGCCGCGCACGCCCTGGCCCGCACCTACGGCCCCGGCGTCGACGCGTTCACCAAGAAGATGAACGACACCGCCCGCGCGCTCGGCATGCGCGACACCGAGTACGTCAACGCCGACGGCCTGCCCGGCTCCGGCGGCGACGGCTACTCCACGGCCAGGGACCAGGCGAAGCTCGCCGCCAAGGCGCTGGACAAGCCCCTGCTCAAGCAGGTCGCCGGCACCCGGCAGCACGACGTGGCCGGCACGTCCGAGCACGGCTCCTACTCCTGGACGAACACCAACAAGCTGCTCGCCAACCCCGGCGCGATCGGCCTGAAGACCGGCTTCACCCGCGCGGCGGGCTTCACCCTGTCGTTCGCCGGGGAGCAGGGCGGCCACCGCCTGGTCGGCGTGATCCTCGGCGAGGAGGTCTCCAGCCGGCGCTTCTCGACCGCGCAGGCGCTGCTGGACTGGGCGAGCTCCCGCTAGTCCAGCGCGGCGGTGACGTCCGGGACGCTCGTGCCCAGCCGGGGCGGGCGGTGGTAGCCGGAGGCGGGCGGGCGCGCCGGGATCTTCGGCCGGGGCCGCCGGACCTGCTGGTAGGGGATCGTCGACAGCAGGTGCGAGATCATGTTGATCCTGGCCCGCCGCTTGTCCTCGCTCTCCACGTCGTACCAGGGGGCCTCGGGGATGTGGGTGTGGACCATCATCTCGTCCTTGGCCCTGGAGTACTCCTCCCAGCGGGTGATCGACTCCAGGTCCATGGCCGACAGCTTCCAGCGCCGCATCGGGTCGTCCAGCCTGGCGTGGAAGCGCCGCTCCTGCTCGGCGTCGCTGACGGAGAACCAGTACTTGCGCAGCAGGATGCCGTCCTCGACGAGCAGCCGCTCGAAGATCGGGCACTGGTGCAGGAAGCGGGTGTACTCCTCCTGGGTGCAGAAGCCCATCACCCGCTCCACCCCGGCCCGGTTGTACCAGGACCGGTCGAACAGCACGATCTCCCCGGCGGCGGGCAGGTGGTCGACGTAACGCTGGAAGTACCACTGCGTCCGCTCCCGCTCGGTGGGGGCGGGGAGCGCGGCGATCCTGGCGACGCGCGGGTTGAGGTACTCGGCCACCCGCTTGATCGTGCCGCCCTTCCCGGCGGCGTCGCGTCCTTCGAAGAGCACCACCAGCCTGTGCCCCTCGACGCGCACCCACTCCTGCAGCTGGACCAGCTCGCCCTGCAGGCGCAGCAGCTCTTTCTCGTACGGCTTGCGCCGCAGCCTCCCGCTCCTGGCCTCCACCGGACCTCCTCCTCTGATCTGATCAGCCTGCCCGTCGGCGGCCCGGTCTAGTCTGGCTCCTCCGATGGTCGTGAGATCGAGGCAGGGACGGCGGGCATGGCGCAACGGCGGTTACTGGAGGGCCTCGGGGTCACCGCGGCCGAGGAGACGTCCTACCGGGCGCTGCTGCGGCACGGCCCGGCGACGCTCAACCAGCTCGCCGCCGAGACCGGCGCGTCGGCCGCGGCCATCCGGCGGATGCTGCCCCGGCTGGAGGACCTCGGGCTGATCTCCCGGGTGGCGGGCAGGCCGCTGCGGCTGGTCGCGACACCGCCCACGGTCGCGATCGACGTCCTGGCAGCCCGCCGCCAGGAGGAGATCACGCACAGCAGGGCCGCCGCCGCGGTGCTCGCCACCGAGGTCGCCGACCGCAGCGGCCCGCACCCGGAGGAGGTGCTGGAGGTCGTCACCGGACGCGACGCGGTCGCCCGCCGCTACCTCCAGCTCGAGCGCAACGCCACCGACGAGATGCTGGTGCTCGTGCACCCGCCGTATGCGGTGGACATCACCGACGACCGCGAGAACCGGCAGCGCGCCGCCCGGCAGCGCGCCACCATCCGGGGCATCTACGGGCCGCTGGCGTTCGAGGAGCCGGGCATGCTGGCGCACACCCGCCGCGCCATCGCCGAAGGCGAGCAGGCCAGGCTGGGGCAGGTGCCGGTGAAGCTGGCCATCGCCGACGGGCGCACGGCGATGCTGCCGCTGGTGTCCGACGAGAACCGGGCCGTGGAGAGCGCACTCGTGGTGCACCCGTCCGCGCTGCTGGACGCGCTCGTCGGGCTGTTCGAGGTGCTGTGGCAGGCGGCGGTCCCGCTGCGGCTGTCGGCGGACCCGGCGGTGGGCGTCGAGACCGAGGTGTGGCCGCAGCCGTCCGACACCGAGGTCCTGGCGCTGCTGGCGGTGGGCATGAAGGACGACGCCATCGCGCGGCAGCTCGGCCTCAGCTCGCGCACGGTTCAGCGGCGGGTGCAGGTGCTGTGCGAGCGGGTGGGCGCGCGCACCCGCTTCCACGCCGGATTCCTGGCCGCGCAGCAGGGCCTGCTCATGCTCGACGGCTGACCCCGTGCGTGGCCGGGCTCCCCCTTCCGAGCTCCCGGTTCCCCCTCACGGGGGAGTCCGGACGGTCTCGCTGGTTGGCAGAGTCTCCGCCATGAGGATCGGATACGCGGCCATGGGGTGGACCGGGCTGTACGTGGTGTCGAAGGTGTATTTCGCTCTGGAGGGGCGGCTGGGCGTCACGGGCGGCCCGCGCGTCTCCCCCGAGAGCTACCAGGCCTACGGGCCGGGCGAGGTGGCGCTGGCCCAGTGGGCCAACGCGGGGAGTGGTCTGCTGGTCATCGGGATCGTGCTGGCCGCCCGGGTGCGGTTCCGCAGGCGCTGGGCGCGCCTGGGCGTGCTCGTGCTGCTGTGGCTGTGCACCGCCATGGCGGCGGCGGGAGCGGTCGGCATGCTGGGCGGTGCGCTGCTCACCGATCGCGGCGGCGCGGTCTTCGGCGGGTACTGCGCGGTCTGGACGGTGCTCCTGTTCCTCACGGCGCGCGACGTCCAGCGCCGCCCGGCCACGGTGACGGCCTGACCCACCGGGAGGACCGTGTGCGGCGGTGATGAGGCCCGGCCGCCGCCTGGGCGAGCGTGGGCGCGGTTAATTCGGATGCGGGCGCTCTCAGCGGTCGCATAGGGTGGGCCGCATGTCTCTGCCCCGTGTTTCCTAGCTCGGATACCTGCCTTCGCGTCAGCAGTGTGTCCTTGAGCATTCACGGAGCGTTACCTTATGATCACCGTTCGCGGTGTCGACGTGCGCGTCGGCGCGCGTCTGCTGCTTTCCGGCGTGTCCTTCCACATCTCCCCCGGCGATCGGATCGGCCTGGTCGGCCGTAACGGCGCGGGCAAGACGACCCTGCTGGAGACCCTGGCCGGCAACGTCCGGCCCGCCGCCGGGTCCATCACCGGCACCGGCTCCCTGGGGTACCTGCCGCAGGATCCGCGGGCCGCCGACCCCGCCACCACCGTCACCGGCCGCATCCTGTCCGCCCGCGGCCTCGACCGGGCCGTGCGGGCGCTGCGCGAGGCGGAGGCGGCGATGGCGCTCGCCGCCGGGCCGTCCGCGCAGGAGGCCGCGATGGCCGCCTACGTCCGGGCGGAGGCGGCGTTCCAGGCGGGCGGCGGGTACGCCGTCGAGGCGGAGGCCGCGCGGGTGGCCTCCGGGGTGGGGCTGCCGTCCCGCGTCATGGACCAGCCGGTCGGCGCGCTGTCCGGCGGGCAGCGCCGGCGGGTGGAACTGGCCCGCATCCTGTTCGCCGGCCACGACACGCTGCTCCTGGACGAGCCCACCAACCACCTGGACGCCGACTCGATCGGCTGGCTGCGCGGTTTCCTGGCCGGTTACCAGGGCGGCCTGGTGGTGATCAGCCACGACACCGGCCTGCTGGCCGACACCGTCAACCGGGTCTTCCACCTCGACCCCCAGCGGGCCGCGATCGACGTCCACAACACCGGCTGGCGCGCCTACCTGGAGCAGCGGGAGACCGACGCGCGCCGCCGCACCCGCGAGCGCGCCAACGCCGAGCGCAAGGCGGCGGCGCTGCGCGCGCAGGCCGACAAGATGCGCTCGCACGTGGCGACGGCGGTCAGGGCCAGGGACATGACGCGCAGGGCCGATCGGATGCTGGCGGGGCTGGAGCCGTCCCGCCGCGCGGAGAAGGTCGCCCGCATCCGGCTGCCGGAGCCCGCTCCGTGCGGACGGATGCCGCTCGGCGCGATCAGCCTGGCCAAGGCGTACGGGACGCACCAGGTCCTGTCAGGGGTGGACCTGGCCGTGGACCGGGGCAGCCGCCTGGTGGTCCTGGGGCTGAACGGCGCGGGCAAGACGACGCTGCTGCGGATCCTCGCAGGCCAGGAACGTCCCGACTCGGGCCGGGTGGTGCCCGGCCACGGGTTGCGGCTGGGGTACTTCGCGCAGGAGCACGACACGCTCGACCCGGCGCTGACCGTCCGGCAGAACCTGGCCGCCGCCGCGCCGCACCTGACCGACGGCGAGGCGCGAAGCGTGCTCGGCGCGTTCCTGTTCAGCGGGGACGACGCCGACAAGCCCGCGCGGGTGCTGTCGGGCGGGGAGAAGACGCGGCTGGCGCTGGCGGGGCTCGTCCACTCGGGGGCGAACGTGCTCCTGCTGGACGAGCCCACCAACAACCTCGATCCCGCCTCGCGCGACGAGGTCCTCGACGCGCTCGGCGCCTATCCGGGGGCGGTCGTGATGGTCACGCACGACGAGGGCGCCATCGAGGCGTTGCGCCCGGACCGCGTCCTCGTCCTGCCGGACGGCACCGAGGACCTGTGGAGTCCCGCCTACCTGGACCTGGTGTCGCTCGCCTGACCCCGCCCGCCGCAGCGCGGCCGGCCGGTGGGGTCAGCTCGGCGCGGGGAGGACGGCCAGTTCGCAGGCGTAGGAGTCCGGGGGTGCGGCGAGGACCCAGACGATCATCGACGCGAGCGTCTCCGGCTGGATGCACGCGGACGGGTCGTAGGGTCTGCCGAACGCCTCCCTGATGTCGCGGAGGTGCTCCGTGGCCGTCGCCGCCGGGTAGACGGTGGTGACACGGACCCCGTTGCCGGCCTCCTCCTCGCGCAGCGAGTCGGCGAGTTCCCGCAGCGCGGCCTTGCTGCCGACGAACGCCGACCAGCGGGGCACCCCCGTCATCCCCGGTGAGGCGTTGACGAGGATCACGTGTCCGCGCGAGCGGCGCAACGCCGGCAGGGCCAGCCGGGTCACCTCGGCCGCCGACACCACGTTCACGCCCAGCGTCTCCTGCCAGGTCTCCGTCCTGGTGTCGCCGACGGCGGCGACGTGCGCGACCCCGGCGCAGTGGACCAGGCCGTCCAGCGCGTCGATGCCGTCCAGGGCCGCCGCGAGCGTGTCCGGCCGGGCGAGATCCGCCTCCACCGTCCGGGTCGCGGTCGCGGCGAGCGCGCGTAACCGGCCGGCGTCCTTGCCTACCGCGATCACGCTGTGGCCGGCGGACGCCAGCGCCGCGACCACCGCCGTCCCGATCCCTCCGGTCGCCCCCGTCACCAGCACGTCACCCATGACCGTCACCTCCACCGTCACCTTCGGAAGGCCGTCCGCCGGGGGCGGCGTGGTCCCGCTGGTGGGCAGCGCCGTCACCAGGGCGACCTCCGTCCTGTGCCACCGAGCCGGACACCCCGCGCCACGCTACCCGATCCTTGATCGTCTACGGGGTCCGGCTCGTTCTGGGCGGCTGTGGTTCGTCCGGGTGCCGGTCGGCTGGGCGGGTGAGCAGTTCGGTCACGGTGACGGCTCGCAGGCCGCGGCGGTGCAGGCCGTCCAGGATGCGGGGGATCGCGGCCACCGTCTGCGCATGGCCGAGATGCATGCTGACGATGCTGCCGGGCCGCACCGCGCGCAGGACGTTGCCCGTGATCGCCCGCTCCCCCGGGTCCAGGTAGTCGCGCGAGTCGACGTCGTAGGAGAGGCAGGTGGGGTAGCCGGCGTGCCGTGCCAGCCTCCGGATCAGTGGGGTGGCGTGCCAGGCGGCGGACTGGCGGAACCACGAGCCGGTCGAGCCGGTCAGGTCGTGCAGCCGGGCGGCGCACTCCTCGATCTCCCCGCGGGCCCGGTCCGCCGGGAGGGTGGATATGTCCAGGTGGTGCATGGTGTGGTTGCCCAGGTCGTGGCCGGCGCCGGTGATCCGGTCGGCGATCGCCCGGTCCAGCCAGGTGCCGACGGCCAGGACGGTGGCGTGGGCGTGCTCCCGCTCCATCGCCGCCAGTGCCTGCTCGGCGAGCGCGGGCTCTCCCGAGCCGTGGAAGGTGAGCGCGACCAGCGGGCGGTCGCGGGGGCCGTGCTGCACCTCGCCGGGCAGGGGCGTGATCGGGCGCGCCCTCCCCGAGGCACCGGCCCTCCCCGAGGCCCCCGGCGTCCCCGACGGGGCCGGGCGACCCGACGGATCCGGATGGCCCGAAGCGTCCGCGCGGCCCGTGGCGTCCGGCTTTTCGGGGAGGGACGGCGTGCAGGCCGCGAGCGTCAGCCCCCCGCCGATGGCCAGGAAGCCACGGCGGCCGATCACCGGAACACCCGAGCGAGGAGCGTCCCGGCTGCGGGAGCAGGCACGGGCACCATCCAGGGCAGTCGCATGAGGCACAGCCTAGGAAGGCGTCCGGCAGCGTCCGAGCAGGCCAGGGTCAACGTCGCGTCGGCGCAGCCCCAAGGGACAGCAGGACGTTCCGCGCGAACGAGCAGCTGTCGGCGAACGCCGAGCAGGGCACGGCGGCGGGCGCGAGCGAGCAGCCTGATCACGGCTCCGCCGCTTGATCACTTGCCGCATGCCACCACGACCGACATTTCGCGAGTGTCTGGTGCATCCGGCGCGGCGGCCCTATTGTATTCAAAACTCAGTATGCAGTACATGGCATATCACAGGATGTCACCGTGAAGAAGATCACTTTCACCACCCCCCTCGCTGCCGCACTGCTTGCCACCGTGGCCGCCGTCGGAGGATGCGCCACTGGCGGCGTCCCGGCCGCGAAGGCCCCGAAGCTGGCCCAGTCCTCCGGGTCGGCAGGGACGGTGTCCGGAAAAATCCAGATCTGGTCGTGGGATGTCGCCGCCAAGGCGCTGCAACGACTGGCCCCCGCGTTCGAACAGGCCCACCCTGGGACCAAGGTCGAGGTCGTGGACATCGGCTACGACAACGCGTACGACAAGATCACGGTCGGTCTCAAGTCCGGCTCCGGCCTGCCCGACATCATCACGCTCGAAGACACCGCGATCGCCGGATACGCCGAGAACTTCCCCAATGGCCTGGTCGACCTCACCGGGGTCGCGAGCACGTACAAGGCGGACTTCGACCCGGCCAAGTGGGCGGCCGCCTCGTCCGCCAAGGGCCTGTACGCCCTGCCGTGGGACTCAGCGCCGGTCGGCCTGTTCTACCGCCGCGACTACTTCAAGCAGGCCGGCGTGGCCCCCGAAGCCATCGCCACCTGGGACGATCTGGTCAAGGCCGGCGAGAAGATCAAGCAGGCGACCGGCAAGCGGCTGTTCGTCTCCGACCTGACCAGTGCCGCCGGATTCACCACCCTGCTCCAGCAACTGGGCCAGGGCTACTTCAAGGACGGCAAGGTCGCCGTGAACAGCCCCGCGGCGATCAGGGCCCTCACCCTGCTCAAGACGCTCAAGGACCAGGACCTGCTGCAGAACGAGAAGGGCTGGGACGGCAGGGTCACCGCCACCAAGCAGGGCAAGGCCGCCACCCAGCCGACGGCCGCCTGGTGGACGGGCACGCTGACAGGCGAGATGCCCGAGCTGTCGGGCAAGTTCGGCGTGATCCCGCTGCCCGCGTTCGACCAGGGCGGCAGCCGTACCTCCGCGAACGGCGGCTCCGCGCTGGCGATCACCGCGCAGACCAAGAACCAGGACACCGCCTGGGCGTTCGTCCAGTGGCTGCTCGCGGAGAAGGAGCAGCAGGTGTCGATGATGAAGACGGAGGCGCTGTTCCCCGCCTACCTGCCCGCGCTGTCCGACCCGTACTTCGACGAGGCGCAGCCGTACTTCGGCGGTCAGAAGGTCAACCGGTTGTTCGCCGACCAGGTGCGCGCGATCCCGCCCATCGAGCTGACCGGCGACGACAAGCAGGCGGAGGAGCTGGTGAAGAAGGCCGTCTCCAGCGCGCTGCTGAACGGCAAGGACCCCAAGGCGGTCCTCGACGAGGCGGCCACCCAGATCGCCGCCGCCACCGACCGCCAGGTCGCCTCATGAGCAGCGCCGCAACGACAAGCGCCGAACGAACAGCATGTGGTACGGCGGGCTGGGCGGCAGCGCGGTGACAGCGCACTCCACCTCACTGGCCGCCATCCCCGCGCAGGCTCGGCAACGCGGAAGGTGGCGTCGCCGGACGATCCCGTGGATCTTCGCAGGACCGGCGGCGGCCCTGTTCGCCCTGTTCTTCGCCTATCCGCTGGCCGCCTCCCTCCTCCAGAGCCTCCAACTGGAGGGCGGCGGTGTGGGCTTCGACCACTACGCGCGGATGGTGCACGACCCCTCGTTCCTGCAGTCGCTGCTGAACGTGGGGCTGATCCTGGTCGTCCAGGTGCCGCTGATGATCGGTCTGGCCACCGTGCTCGCGTACGTGCTCAACCAGTCGTGGCTGCGCTTCCGCGCGACGCTGCGGACCGCGTACTTCCTGCCCGCGGTCACCACGCTGGTCGCCTACGCCGTGGTCTTCCGGGTGTTGCTGCGTACCGAGGGCGGCGCCGTCAACCAGGTGCTCGGCCTGCAGGTCGACTGGCTGAACGACCCGTTCTGGGCGCGCGTCGCGCTGATCGCCTCGATCACCTGGCGGTGGGCGGGCTACAACGCGATCATCCTGCTGGCGGGGCTGCAGGCGATCGGGCGTGAGCAGTACGAGGCAGCCGCGATCGACGGGGCGGGCCCGCTGACCGCCTTCCGCAGGGTGATCCTGCCGCAGCTCAAGCCCGTGGTGCTGTTCTGCTCGATCACCTCGACGATCGGCACGCTGCAGTTGTTCGACGAGCCGCTGGTGCTGACCGGCGGCGGCCCGGGCGACGCCACCCTGACGCCGATCCTGTACCTCTACCAGGTCGGCTTCCGTCAGTTCGACTTCGGCTACGCCGCCGCCATCGCCTGGGTGGTGGTGGCGCTCATCGGCGGCCTGTCGTGGCTGCAGTTCCGCTACTTCGGAAAGGACCGCGTGTGAAGCGCCTGCTCGTCTGGGTGCCGGCCGCCGCCGGCGCGGTGATCAGCGTCGTCCCGTTCTACTGGATGATCGTCGCGGCCACTCACGACAGCAGTGAGCTGTTCGACTCGCCCCCGCCGTTCCTGCCCGGCGGCGATCTCATGGCCAACCTGGCCAGGCTCGAAGAGAGCGTGCACTTCGCCAGGGTGCTGGCCACGAGCCTGTGGACCGCGCTGGTCTACACGGCGCTCAGCGGCCTGGTGTCGGCCATGTGCGGGTACGGCCTGGCGAAGTTCCGGTTCAAGGGCCGCGGGCTGCTGCTCGGCGTGGTGCTGGCGACCATGATGATCCCGTTCCAGGTGCTGCTGGTGCCGCTCTTCCAGATGATGGCCAGCATCGGCTGGGTCGACAGCTACCAGTCGATCATCATCCCGTTCCTGGCCAACTCGTTCGGCATCTTCCTGATGCGGCAGGCGTTCCTGGACTTCCCCGACGAACTGCTGGAGAGCGGGCGGCTGGACGGCGCCGGCGACCTGCGGATCTTCTACCGGATCGTGCTCCCATGCGTGCGCCCGCAGCTCGGGGCGCTGGTCATCTTCACCTTCATCTCGCAGTGGAACGCGTTCATCTGGCCGTTGCTCATGCTGAACTCCGAGCAGCGCTATACGGTCCCCGTCGCGCTGAACCACCTGATCGGGCTGTCACACGTGGACTACGCGGGGCTGATGCTGGGCGCGTTCCTGGCCACGGTGCCGCTGATGCTGATCTTCGTGCTGTTTCAGCGCCAGTTCGTCTCCGGCCTGCTGGGAGGTGCCCTGAAAGGATGACCGGACGGAGTTGAGCATCTCTCCGGCGGGCCCCGCGATCGACGTGGCCCCAGGTAACCCGCCGCCATGGAACGACGGCTACGGCTGGATCGTCCACGGACCTTTATGACGACGAAACTCCGGCGACCTGGAACAGCGGGCCTCGTAACGTTCCTGCAGGCGACTGTAGTCGTGGTCGGGGAAGAGCACGGGGAGCGCCTCCAGCGTCCTGTCCAGCTGACTGACCATAGACCGGAACTCCCCTTCGCCGAGGTCAACCTCGGCGAAGAGGTACTGCCAGCCCGGGGCTCCCTTCATGAGGAGCAGGTTCTCCACGTAGGACTGGTAGTCGAGTTCCAGTAGCTCCAGCCTCTCGTGGTTCATGTCGTAGAACCACAGCTCCCGGCTTTGGGCGCCGAAAGGCACCCGCAACGCGGTCAGGCGGCCCGATCCGGGCTCCTCCTCCAGCGTCTTCAGCTCCCACCCCATCAGCTCCTGTTTCTCTGGGGGTAGCCGCTCATCCGTATAGGGCAGGCCGAAGTCGGACAGGCAGTTCCGGAGATCTTTGAGAGCGAACTCCCCGTAGAGATAGTGGTCATCGGTGTGCCATGCGACGTGGATGCGATCGGTGCTGAGCAGGTAGTCCCGGACGCCCTCGACAGCGTCGCCACCCCAGACGGAGCCGATCAGCACGGCGTCGTCAGCCGAGAGCTCCTGGGGCGGCCCTGATCCGATCTCGCAGGTGCGCATGACGACATCCGGCGTGGAACGGAGTTCCTCGATATGCGTGCGGACGCGGTCCTGGTAGTTCATGAGCGTAGATCCTTGCCTAGACCATCGACGTAGGCGCGCAGGGCCTTCTTGACCGTTCAGGTGAGCGCAAGCCCTACCCGAGCGACATATCCGTGCGTCCGCATTGGCCTGGCCCTTGCGACAGCAGTCACGCGCCGCGAATCACCAGATCATCCAGGATCTCCTCGAGCCACCGCACATGGCCCTCCAGTGCCCTGTCCTCATACTCGTGCGCCCTGTCAAGCGCCCGCATAGCCCGCTCGTAGTCCAGCTCCGGCGCCCACCGCTCCTCCGGCCGCGCCCGCTCCCGGAACTCGGCCAGTTGGCCGCGTCGAGCCTCAAGTTCTACCCGCACCAGCCCCACCACCTCGGCATCCGACAACAGCGCCCCCGCGAAGAGGAAGCGGGTGAGGAACTCGGGTTCGGCGAAGCGTGGAGTGGGCTGGTAGGGCGTGGCCAGCCAAGCCCGCAGTTCCTGATGACCGTCCGGCGTGAGCCGGTAGATCTTCGCGTCGGGCCGTCCCTCCTGCCGTTCGACGTCGAAGACCACCCAGCCCTGCTCGGCCAGCTTCGCCAGCGCCCGGTAGATCTGGCTCAACTGCGTGCTCGGACGGAAGATCCGGCCCAGCTCGGAGTCGAGCCAGCGCTTGAGGTCGTAGCCCGTCGCGTGACGCATGCCCAGGTAACCGAGCAGCAGGTGTTCGAACTTCACCTCCGCAGCATATGGCACTAGTCATATATGGCACGAGTCATATACCCTCACGCACACCTCTCCAGGAGCCGCCATGCAGACTGCCACGCGACCCTCCCAGGGATCGCTTCTGACCACGTTGATCCTGGCCGTCACGGCCTATCAACTGACCTTCACGATGGCCCTCCCCGCGCTGCCCGCCATCACCAAGGGCCTCGGCGGTGACCCGGGCGCGATCGGCCTGGCCCAGGCGCTCTCCGCCCTGGCCGGGGCGCTCGCCACCGTCTTCCTTCCGCTGTCCGACCGGTTCGGGCGGCGCAACGCCCTGCTCGCCGCTCTGCTGGCGTGCGTCTTCGGCTCGCTGCTGTGCGCTATCGCCCCCGGGCCAGGGGTGTTCACGGTGGGACGCGTCCTACAGGGCTTCAGCGTGGTCGCCATGCCGCTGTCCAACATCCTGACCCACCGGCACCTGCCCGCGGAGCGGTTCGGCCGCGCTCTTGGCCTGCTCAACATGGTCAACCTCGGAATCAGCGGCGCCGACACGATTCTGGCCGGATGGCTGGCCGACACCTACGGCTTCCGGGCCATCTTCTGGATCATGCTGGTCGTCCAGGCCGTGGCCGTGGTCACCGTGGCCAGGCTGCTGCCCGCCGACGAGCCCGACCGGCAGATTCGGCCCGACTGGGCCGGGATGACCACGCTGGCCCTCGGCGTCCTCGCCCTGCTGACCGCCGTCTCCAACAGCAGCACGTGGGGCTGGAGTTCCTCCCAGACCCTCGGCCTGCTCGCCACGGGTCTGGCGCTGCTGGCCGGGTTCGTCCTGGTGGAGAAGCGCTCGCCGCGGCCCATGATCCAGGTCGGCCAC
This sequence comes from Nonomuraea sp. NPDC000554, assembly GCF_040300065.1. Taxonomy (NCBI): domain Bacteria; kingdom Bacillati; phylum Actinomycetota; class Actinomycetes; order Streptosporangiales; family Streptosporangiaceae; genus Nonomuraea; species Nonomuraea sp. NPDC000554. The sequence continues at coordinate 27,370 of NZ_JBEPDC010000052.1, forward strand.
CTGTGCTCCCGCAGGACCTGGCCGCTCCTGCTGGTGCCGATCTTCGCGATGGGCGCGCTGGCCGGGCTGACGGCCTTCGCGCTGCCGATGTTCGGGCAGAACCCCGACGCCGGGCTCGGCCTGTCCGCGCTGGATTACGCGCTGCTGTGCAGCATTCCCGCCTCGGTGCTCTCCTTCGCCTGCGCTCCGTTCGCAGGCATGATCGCCCCGAAGGTCGGCTGGCGCACGCTGCTGCTGATCGGGCTCGTCGGCATGGCGGCGGGCATGGTCGTCCTGACCGCGTTCCTACCCGTCCTGTGGGCCGTGGTGATCTCCACGGCGCTGCTCGGCGCGCTGTTCTCCGGCTTCGCCTCCACCGCCGCCAACGGGCTGGCCGTCCTGCTCTCGCCCGCGGAGAACCCGTCGTTCCTACCGGCGATGATGTCGTGCGCGTTCTCCATCGGGGCCGCTCTGGGCATCTCGACCGCCGTCTCCGTGCTGACGGGCCTGGGCGGCACGAGCCAGTCGGCCTTCGTCGTCACCGTAGGCGTGCTCGCGGTCTTCTCGGTCCTGTCAGTGCTGGCCGGGGCCTTGGTGCCCGACCCCTCGCGGACGGAGGTGACCGCGTGAGCGAGCAGAAACTCCGGCTGGACGGCGGCGCCCACCAGATCCCCGCGATCTGGCAACCGGGTGCGCCCGCCGTCCTGCTGGTCCACGGCACCAACGGCAGCAAGGACGACGTCGGCGGCCTGCTCAGGCGGCTGGCCCACGCCCTGGCCGCCCGCGGCGTCGGCTCGCTCCGCATCGACCTGCCCGGCTGCGGCGAGAGCGACCTGCCGCAGAGCGCCTGCACGATCACCTCCCAGGTCGCCGACGTCACCACTGCCTTCCGCTGGCTCAGCGCCCGGCCGGAGACCACCGGCGTGGGCGTACTCGGCTTCTCCCAGGGCGCCTTCGTCACCGCCCAGGCCACCACCGCGATCACCCCCGACGCGCTGGCGGTTTGGTCGCCGATGAGCCGAGTGGGTGACTTCTTCACCGAACTACATGAGATCGCCAAACGGGACGGCTCCGCCCCGATGCCGCCCTCACCCGGCTTCTCGCCATGGCGGTTCGGCCTGGAGTGGTTTGAGACCGCGCTGGCCGCCCGACCCCTCACCGCGCTCGCCGCCTATACCAAGCCGCTGTTCGTGCTGGCCGCGGCCGACGACGACCTCACCGGTCCAGCACAGGCCAGAGAGCTGTTCGCTCACGCCGGTTCGCACCGGGCCCACCTGCGAGTGCTGTCCGACGCCGACCACATCTTCAACGTCCTGACCGACGACCAACACAAGGCCGAGGAAGCCATCACGCTGACCGCCGACTGGCTCGCCACCACGCTCAAGGAGACTCCATGATCAAGATCGACGGCGGCGGCTTCGACATCCCCGCCATCTTCGTCACCCCACAAGGCCGGGCCCCGTTCCCCGCCGTGGTGCTGCTGCACGGCACGATGTCGCAGAAGGACGAGGTGGGCGGCCTGTTCGCCCGGCTGGCCGTACAGCTGGCAGAGGCGGGCATCGCCTCCCTGCGCATCGACTTCCGGGGCTGCGGCGACTCCACCGAGCCGCAGACCGACATGACGATCACCACCGAGGTCGCCGACGGCACGGCGGCCCTCAACTGGTTGCGGGCACGGCCCGACATCGGCCCCCTGGCGTTGGCCGGATTCTCCCAGGGCGGGCTGATCGCTTCCCTGATCGCCGGGACCGACCCGCGCGTCGCCGCGCTGGTGCAGTGGGGCTCCGGAGCGATCAACATGATGAACAGTTACTTCGGCGACCTACGCGAGCAGGCCAGCCGCGACGGCCACGTCACGCTGGACATGCCCTGGCGGTCTTTCACCTTCTCCCGCGAGTGGTTCGACACCGCCGCCGCCACCGACGTCGAGGCCGTCATCGCGGGCTACCGGGGGCCACTCCTCTGCGTCGCCTGCGAGGGCGACGACATCGTGCCAAGCTCGGCCAGCCGCGCCCTGATCGCCGCCTCCTCCTCCACCGACGCGACCTTGAAGATCTTCGAGGGGGGCGACCACATCTTCGGTGTCCTCGAACCCGACCAGAGCAAGGGCGACTTCCTCAGCAAGGACCAATCGATTGCGGAACAGACCCTCGCCCTCACCACCACCTGGCTCAGTAAACGGCTCTCTCTCACCTGACCGGTTGCGCCTGGGAAGGTGACCGCCACCGGTGAACAGCCTGCCATGTCTCCCCCTTCATCCGGTTCACCTCTTGTAGCGAAAGCTGCATCGCCCTCCACAAGGGTCTTCGTCCGACCAGCCCGCCTTTCCCCATCCCAACGACGAAACGGACGTCAACTCGCGAACAGCTCTCTCATTGGGTGTTTCTTCCTTGAAGATGGTGAAAGATAGCAAGTCGACGACCCCGTAGCCCGGCTGTCGTACGAGCGGGCCGAGTACCTCTTCAAGCAGGCCACCAAGCGCTACGACCCGGCAGGCGGAGGGTTCACCCTGCATCGCCTGCGCCGCTCCCGGCTGACTCATCCAGGCAAGGGCGGCCTCGCCTGTCGCCGAATCCTGTCAGCAAGCGAGGGCGTTGACGCCGAGATGCAGGAAGGCGAGCGGAGGCCGGGCTGCGGGTCGGGCAGGCGGGTGAGCGGCCGGTTGAGGTGGAACGTCGGGGTGTGGTGACGGTGCCGCCGTGGGAGCCGAAGCTGGACCCGTCGGTGTTGCCGCGGGTGTATCGAGATGTGCTGGAGGTGCCGACCGATGCCGGTGGGGCGATGCGGGTGGGCAAGATCTCGATGGCGGTGGGGCAGGGTGGGTCGGCGGCCAAGGTGGAGAGGTTGCGCAGCAAGCTCACGCGGCTGGTCGAGCGGGGCTGGCTGACCGATCACCAGGAGGAATACGCACTCACCAGTTGATCGCTCAGGTCAGTAAGACCTAGCTGCACCCATCTCGAAGACGCGCAGAGAAGCGTTCCCTGAGCGGCTCGTAGTCGTGCTCGGGGAACAAGACCGGCAATGCGTCGAGCATGTTCTCCATTCGATCGCACACGCGCTCGAACTCCTCATTTCCCAGCGGCGCCCGGGTGAACAAGAACTGCCAGTCGAAGGCGCCCTTGGTCAGCTGAAGCATCTCCAGGTACTCACGGTAGCCGACGTCCATCCTCCAGGCACCGTAGCGAGGCTCGGCCACCCACCAGATTTCGGGTTCGCCCTCACACGGAAGCAGCCGTAGTGCGGCATAGTGACCCGTACCCGTGACGGGGTGGTCATCGATGGTGCGCAACTGCGATGACCGGAAAAGCTTCTTGCCCTCCCACGACTCGATCCACTCCCCCTCCAGCCCCGGGCTGCTCGCCCGCGCGATGTGGGTGAGGTAGAACTCACCGTTGACGTTCGGCCCCTCACTCTTCCACTGGCGTCCCAGCTCCCGAAAGCGCAGACCACACTGCTCCAGCGCGGCGGGCGCCTTGACCTCCTGCTCGCCCACGAGAGCCGCCCACGAGGCGGTGACATCGGTGAAATCCGTGTCGAGCTCTCCCTGGAAGGCGTAAAGGATCTTGATCCGGGGATGGTTGTCCAGGTCTCCGCAGACCTTGCGCCAGCCGGCCTCGTACGCCGTCAGTTCCGCCATCACGCACCGTCCAACGCTCTATGATCATCTAGTTGCCCGAAACGGTACAAGGCGGCAAACACCACAGCGGCCTGATCAACAACCTTCCGGCCCAACCGGTCCCTACAAGAGAGCCACACCCAATGGCTCCAGGTCGTCCAGGCGGTCCAGGGTTGGTGTGAGCAGGGGGAGTCGTGGCGGTTGAGCCGTCGACAGCGATCCGGTCGAGGACGAGGCGCGGGCACAGGTCTCCTCGATGATCACAGAGCGTCGCAACTCCATGGCCTGTGGTTCGAGGTCACGTCGTCTGGCACCGCAGGTGACGAACCCTAGTAGCACAGATAAGCGGGCACTATCCGTGGCAGCACCCGACCTCAACCAGCGCGAACGCCTGCCGCTCTCCGCTTCAAGATCATCCCAATGGGGTTGTGTCAACGGCCAAGCGCGTGTGGGTATGGCTCACTTTCCGTGATCAGTAGCCGTGCAGCACGCGGATGCGGAGAAGGTCGGGGTTAGCCCGCCCGTACATGATCCGTTTGATCATCTTGATGCGGTTGACGTTGCCTTCCACTGCCCCGGAGCTGTAGGGCAGAGTGAGTCCGGCTTTGACCGCCGCCCAGTCGCGACGAAGGCCGGCGACGAAGTCGCGTAGTTCACGGGCAGGGCTGGC
>NZ_JBEPDC010000053.1:0-28716 GCF_040300065.1 Nonomuraea sp. NPDC000554
ACCCTGCCAGGCGACACCTCCGCCTCACGCCGCTACTACGCCACCGACATCACCGAACCGTTCGAGCTGTCCGACGGCCACCTGAGCGTCCCGGCGGGGCCGGGGCTCGGCGTGGAGCCGATCCCGGCCGTGCTCGACGAGGTCACCACCTCCACCGAGTGGATCCCGCTGTAGGTCAGGGCCGGGGCAGGCGGGGGACGGCGTTCAGCAGCTCGCGCGTGTAGGAGTGCGCGGGTGCTCCGACCACGTCCTCCGCCGGCCCGTGCTCGACCAGCCGCCCGCGGTGCAGCACCGCCACCTCGTCGCACACGTACCGCACCACGGCCAGGTTGTGCGAGATGAACAGGATCGGCAGCCCCAGCTCGTCCCGGAGCGAGCGCACCAGGTTGAGCACCGCGCCCTGCACCGACACGTCCAGCGCGCTGGTGATCTCGTCGGCCACCAGCAGGTCCGGCCCGGCGCCCAGCGCGCGGGCCACGGCGACGCGCTGCCGCTGGCCTCCCGACAGCTCCCGCGGGTAGCGTCCCGCCAGCTCGGCGGGGAGCGACACCAGCGCGAGCAGCCGCGACACCTCCGCCTCCCGCGCCGGGCCGCGCAGGCGCGACAGCCCCTCCGCGACCGACGCCCCCACCGTCATGCGCGGGTCGAGTGAGGCGTACGGGTCCTGGAAGACCATCTGGGCCCGTGCCGCCCCGGTGACGCGCCCCGCGTACGGCACCAGCCCGCACACCGCCTTGGCCAGCGACGACTTGCCCGACCCCGACTCGCCCACCAGCCCGACGACGCGCCCTGGCGGGACCTCCAGGGTGACGGAGTCGACCGCGGTGAACGCGCCGAAGCGCACACTCAGCTCTTCGATGTTCACGGAACCTCCCAGCAGGCGACCCGGTGGGCGTCGCCGTGAGTGACCAGTGGGGGACGCGACGCCGAGCACCGCTCGGTGGCCGCCGGGCACCGGGGCGCGAAGGCGCAGCCGGGGCCCACCTCCGACGGGGCGGGCTGGCGGCCGGGGATGCTGGCCAGCGGCCGCGTCCTGTCGGTGTCCATGTCGGGCAGCGAGGCGACGAGCGCCCGCGTGTACGGGTGTGCGGCGCCGCCGGCCAGGCGGTCCACCGGCAGCTCCTCGACGACCCGGCCCGCGTACATCACCACGACCCGGTCGCACAGCTCCCCCACGACGGCGATGTCGTGCGAGATGAACAGGACCGCGGAGCCGGTCTCCTCGGTCACCTCGCGCAGCAGCCGCAGGATCTGGCGCTGTACGGTCACGTCGAGCGCGGTGGTCGGCTCGTCCGCGATGATCAGCTTGGGGGTGGCCATCAGGCCCATCGCGATCACCGCGCGCTGCCGCATGCCTCCTGACAGCTCGTGCGGATGCTGCTTCGCCCGCTTCTCCGGCTCGGGCAGGCGCACATGGCCGAGCCGGTCCACGGCCCGCCGGCGCGCCTGGGCGCGGGTGGCGCCCTGGTGCACGCGGGCCACCTCGGCGAGCTGCCCGCCGACCCGGAGCACCGGGTTGAGCGAGGCCATCGGGTCCTGGAACACCATCGCGAGCGAGGTGCCGAGCTCCTTCTGGGTGAGCGCGCCGGCGTCCCTGCCTGATAGCAGCAGCCGCCCGTACGTGACGGTCCCCGGGTAGGGGACGAGGCCGCCGATGGCCGCCGCGGTCAGCGACTTGCCGCTGCCGGACTCGCCGACCAGCCCGACGATCTCGCCGGGCCGCACGCTCAGCGACACCCCGCGCACGGGCGTGACGCCGCCGGGGAAGGTGACGGTCAGCTCGCGCACGTCGAGCGCCGCGCCGGGCTCGGGCTCGCCGGGGTCCGGCCGCGGCTGCGGAACGGCGGCAGCGCGCCTGGGAGCGGTTCTGCGGGCGGCGCCCTTGGCCAGGGCGTCGCCGAGCAGGTTGAAGCCGATGCCCGCCAGCGCGACGGCCGCGGCGGGCCCGAGCGCCACCTCCGGCGTGACGTAGATGCGGCCGAACCCGTCGAACAGCAGCCGGCCCCAGTCGAACGACGGGGGCTGCACGCCGAGCCCGAGGAACGACATGCCGGCCAGACCGAGCAGCGCCCCGCCGAGCGCCTGGGCGAGGTTGAGGATGAGCGGCTCGGCGATGTTCGGCAGCACGTGCCTGGCCAGGACGCGATGGCGGGGGACTCCCAGCATGCGCGCCGCCGAGACGTAGTCGGCTCCGGCGATGGACGCGGCGAGTGTCTGGGTGAGCCTGGCGAAGCCGGGCGCGATGGCCGCGCCGATGCCCAGCACCGCGCCGCGCGCGCCGAGCCCGGTGACCACCGCCGTGAACATGGCCAGCAGCAGTCCGGGGAAGGCGACCAGGGCGTTGACCGTGCCGGTGACGAACCGGGCGGCCCTCCTGGGCAGCACCGACGGCAGCCCGCCGAGCACGATGCCGGCGACCCCGCCGACGAGCGCCGCGGCCAGTGCGAGCAGCAGCGAGTACCGGCCGGCCACCAGCACCCTGGCGAGCAGGTCGCGGCCGAGGTTGTCGGTGCCGAGCGGGTGCGCGACCGAGCCGCCCTGCAGGATGGCGCCCGCGTCGATGCGCGCGGCCTCCTCGCCCCACAGGGGTGGCCCGATGACGGCCAGTACCACCAGCGACGTGACCAGCACGGCGCCCACGACGGCCGAAGGGGTGCGCGGCATCATGACTCCCTGATCGCGGAGGTCGGGTCGAGCACGCCGAGCGCCACGTCCACCAGGAGGTTCACGAGCAGCACGATCGCGCCGTAGACGAGGATCACGCCCTGGGCGACCGGGTAGTCCTTCTGCGTGATGGACTCGACGATCTTCATGCCCAGGCCCGGCCAGGCGAAGACGTACTCGACGAGCACGCTGCCGGCGATCAGCGCGCCGAGCAGCAGCCCGCCGAGGGTGAGCGTGGCGGTGAGCGTGTTGGGCAGCACGTGCCGCAGGTACAGGCTGACAGGCGGCAGCCGCTTGGCCCTGGCCAGCCGCACGTAGTCGGTGCCGAGCTCGCGCAGCGTCTCCGCTCGCGAGATGCGGGCGAGCATCGCCGTGGGGCCGACGGCCAGGGCGAGCACCGGCAGCACGTACGAGGCGGGGCCCGCCTTTCCGGCGGGCGGCAGGAGGTCCAGCCCGACGGCGAAGACGGTCACCAGGGCGATCGCGTACAGGAACTCGGGCACGGCCACGGCGGCTCCGGTCGCCGTGCCGAAGGCGGCCTCGGTGCCGCGGTTCCTGCCGTTCTCGGTGCGGACGGCCGCCAGCATGCCGAGCGGGACCGCGGCGAGCAGCGCCACGAGGGTGGCGAGCAGGGCGAGGCCCAGCGTGTTCGGCAACCTGGCGCCGATCACGTCGGCGACCGGTTCGCCGGTCAGGAACGAGGTGCCGAGGTTTCCCGACAGCAGCCCGGTGACGTAGGAGGAGAGCTGCGCGGGCAGCGGCCGGTCGAGGCCGAGCGCCGCCGTACGGGCCTCGACCAGCTCGACCGGGGCGGCCGGGCCGAGTGAGGCGCGCACGGGGTCGCCGGGGATCAGGTGGATCATCGCGAAGGACGCCACCACCAGGACCACGAGCGACACGGCGAACCGGACGAGCCGCCTGAGCAGGAGGTGGTGCCGGCGCACTCAGTTCCCCCCGGTGAGCCGGAGCGAGGTCGGGACGAACAGCCCGGCCATCTCCTGGAACGTCGCGCCCTTGGTGGCGACCAGTACCGTGTTCTCCACGACCGGTACCAGGTCGGCGTCGTCGAACAGGGCCGACTCGGCCTCCAGCCAGAGCCGGCAGCCCGCCTGGCCCGGCTGCCCCATGGCCTTGGCGACGAGCTGCGCGTAGCGGGCGTTGGCCAGGTGCGCGAAGTTGGCCCCCTTGGGCGCGGCGGGGCCGGAGAGGAAGCCGACGAGCTGCGAGGGCAGGGTGACGCCGATCGGCAGCCAGCCGACGTCCCAGTCCTGGGTGGCGTTGAGCGACTCCGACAGTTTGGTGTCGAGCACGCCGTTCAGCTTCACCTCGGCGCCGACCTTCTGCCAGGCGGCGGCCAGGTACTCGGCGGCGGCCTGTGCACCAGGTCCCTTGGTGGTGGCGTAGAGCAGGCGCAGGGTCAGGCGCTTGCCGTCCTTGACCCTGACCCCGTCGGGGCCCGCCTTCCATCCTGCGGCGTCCAGGGCGGAAGCGGCCGCGGCGGCGTCGTAGCCGGGGACGTGGCCGGTGACGCTGTCGCCCTTGCAGGGGCGGGGGTCCAGCACCAGCCCGGTGGGGGGCCGCCCGGTGCCGCTGCCGGCGATGCCTGCCAGCTCCTTGAGATTGACGGCCTGGGTGAGCGCCCTGCGCACGGCGACGTCCTTGGTGGGCCGGTCGTCTCCCTGGTGGTAGAAGAACTGCCCGTTTCCAGCCGACGGGAGCATCTTCCCGATGCCGGGCGTGGACTCCATCCTGGCGCGGTCGGGGCCGTAGAACTGGGCGCCGTTGAGGCTCCCCGCGACGAGCAGGTTGGCGGCGGTCTGCTCGTTCGGCACGATCTTGAACACCACCCGCTCGGGCAGCTCCCTGGCGGTGGCGCCGCCGGGGCCCCAGGCGTAGTCCCTGCGGACCTTGAACGTGTAATGGTCGCCCGGCGCGGCCTCCACCAGGGTGTACGGGCCGGAGCCCGAGGTGCCGCGGGCCACCAGCGAGCGGTCCTTGACCCCCTTGCCGCAGACGATGAACAGGGTGCGGCTGCTCTCCAGGATGAAGCTGAAGGGCTTGGGGGTGGAGAGCGTGACGGTGCCCGCGGCGTCGTCGGCCTCGGCCTTCATGCCGGACGGCACGAGGACGCCGTAGATGGGCGACTTGGTGGCGGGGTCTGCGATGTGGTTGACGTTCTCCGCGACGTCGGCGGGGGTGAGCTTGGAACCGTCGGCGCAGGTGACGTCCTTGCGCAGGGTGAACGTGACCGCGTCGGGCCTGACGTCCCACTTCTCGGCCAGCCCGGGGACGATCCGCCCGGCCGGGTCGGTGTTCACCAGCGTGTCGTAAGCGACCGACAGGACGGTGTTGGTGACCGACAGCAGGCCCATGGCGGGGTCGAGCACGCCGGGGTCCGCGGGGATGGCGTAGGTGAAGGTGCCGCCCGAGGCCTGCCCGCCCGGCGGGGCGCCGCCGCAGGCGGTCGCGAACAGGGCCAGCGCGACGATCGCTGCTGCTCTTGTCATGGGGACTCCGAGAGCTGGGGGGTGTTGATTCACACTTGCCGGTCGCCGCTCGCCGTTCTTCGTCTCGGACGATGAAATGTCCGCACGAGGTGGTGCTACAGCCCGAAGATCCGCATTTGCAGCATCACGGTGAGTCTGGCGTCGGGGTCCGACAGGTCGAGGCCGCTGATCTCGGCGAGCCGCTTGAGCCGGTACCTGAAGGTGTTGGCGTGCACGTGGACCTGCGCCGAGGCCAGGTTGACGTCGCCGAACGCGTCAAGGTAGGCCCGGAGGGTGGCGACCAGCTCGCTGCCGTGCTCCCTGTCGTAGGCGAGCAGCCTCAGGTAGGGGCCGGTGGGTGTCTGCTCCTCCGCGTTGACCACGTCGGCGACCTGCAGCAGCAGCGACTCGAAGTGCACCGAGGTGTAACCGGCGGCCTGGCCGGCCACCTGGCGGGCGCGCAGCACGCGCAGCGCCCGGTCGGCGTCGGCCCGCGATCGCGACACCTGCGCCAGGCTCGCGGCCAGCCGGCCGACGCCGACGTTGGCGGCGTGGCGCGGGCCGACCCTGGACAGGAAGCTCTGCGCGACGCGCACGGCTCGCACCTCCTCGTCGGCGCCCGGAGCATCGCCCGACGAGCCGCGCGACGGGTCGCCCGGGTTCAGCGGCAGCACGGCGTAGGCGACTGAGCCGACGAGCGCGGCTGCCGCCTTGGGGTGGATGGCCGCGACGTGCAGGGCGAGCGCATCGCAGAAGCGCTGCCTGTCGCCCTCGACGCGGGCCGGGTCGGTCTCGGGCAGGTCGGTGAGCTGGGCGGCGAGCACGCACAGCCGCTGCGTGGCGATGCCCAGCCGGCCCGCCGCCTCGGCCGCGTCGGCGCCGCCCGCGAGCACGGTCGACAGCAGGTCGGCGCGGAGCCGCCGCTGGGTGTCGGCCCCGGCCCGCTCGCGCAGCAACTGCAGCGCGACGATCTTCGCGGCGTCGGCGAACGCGCGCTGCCGCTGCGGGGTGAGCGGCTCGTGGACGGCCGCCCAGATCGAGCCGAGGATCTCGTCGCCCGACCGGACGGCGACGGCGGCCCTGTTGATGCTGTCGCCGTCGAGCTCCATGTAGATGGGGTCGCGGCTCTGGTACAGCTGTTTGAAGAAGCCGCGTTCGTCGAGCATGCGCTGGTAGCGCTCGGGCACCTGACGGCCGAGCACGGTCTCGACCCGTCCGGGGTCGGCCTCGTCCTGCCGCCCGGAGTAGGCCAGCACCCGTGCCGACCTGTCCTCGATGGTCACGGGCGCGTCGAGCAGCGCGCAGACGGCGTTGGCGAGGGAGAACAGGTCGCCCTGCGGCCCGTCGCCGGGCTCGGCCAGGTCGCCCTCGGCCAGCAGCGAGCGCAGCAGGGTGACGATCTGCGCCCATGAGGCGGCCCTGGTCAGGCCGAGGACGGCCACGCCCGTCTCCAGGACCTTGCTGCGGACCTGCTCGTCGACGTCCACGGGGAGCTTGACGACGATGCCCGCCGCCTCGCGGGCCGACTCCAGCAGGGCGCAGATGTCCGCTGCGCCGTGCACGCCCACCGCGAGCACGATCCCGCCCGGCGGCACCAGCAGCTCGTCGAGCGGGTCGTAGATGTACACCCCGGTGACCTCGGCGTCGAGCTCGCCAGGAGAGGCCGCCACGTCGAGCACGGTGCTGCCGAGGTCGTGCAGGATCCGTCCGAGGCTGGCGCGGGGACGGGTCTGCATCCGCTCACCATACGCATCCGGCTGCATCAGGTGCGCAGGCGGTCCACCGCCGCCCGGGCGGCACGGCCGATGGCCGCGTCGGCGGCCGGATGCCGGAAGCCGAGCCGGGCGGTGCGCAGGAACACCGCGACGGCGTAGCGCTTGCCGTCGGGGTACTCCACGACCCCGGCCTCGTTGCGGACGCCCCACAGCGTGCCGGTCTTGCCGGAGACCTTCACCTCGTCGCCGAAGCCGGAGGCGAGCCGGTGCGGCCAGACCTGGTTGCCCATGATCTTCCGCACCTCGGCGCACGCCTCGGCCGGCCCGGCTTCGTCCCGCCAGATCAGGCCGAGCAGCGTGGTGATCTCGCGGGGCGTGCTGGACGTGGTGCGCGCGGGGTCCCGCACGGCCAGCGGCCTGATCAGCTCGTCCTTCAGACCGTCCAGATCCACGGTGCCGAGCTCCGCCATGACCTGGGCGAACAGCTCGGCGCAGCCGCCTATGAGCCGGGTGCGGACGAGCCCGAGAGCGGCGAGCGTGGCGTTTACCCGGTCCAGGCCGACCCGGCGCAGCAGCACGTCGGTGGCGGCGTTGTCGCTCAGGGTCATCATCAGGTGGGCGAGGTCCCTGAGCGTCAGCGAGACGTCGTCGGCGCAACCGGAGACGCCGATGCCGCCGTCCTTGTCGGCCGCCGTGACGGTGAGCCGCTCGGTGCGTTCCAGCTCCCCGGCCGCGGCCTGCCTGGCGTACTCCAGCACGATCGGGATCTTGAACACCGAGGCGAGGACGACCGGCTCGTCGGGGTCGAGCCCGGTCTCGGCGTCGCCGTCGATGTCCCCGTCGATGTCCACGTCGATGTCCACGGCGTGGACGAAGCCGCGGGCGCCCGCGGCCTCGAACACCTCACGCACGCGGCACCGCCCGGCTGTTGTGCAGGTAGGCGGCCACCCCGTCGCGCATGACGAAGGTGACGGTGTCATGCAGGCCGTCCGCGCGCTCGGCCGCGATGAACGAGTGGCCGGAGTGGTGGACGTACCTGGCGCTGCTCCGGGTGGCCCCCATGCTGATCATGACCTCGCCGGGGATCACGGTGATCTCCAGACCGCCGTCCCCGGCGGCGACCTCATAGGCCATCGTCGGCCCCTCGAACGCGCCGGTGTACGGCGCCGGGTCCACGGCCGGCGGACTCTCGGGCGGCACCGGGAGGGCGGGCACGTCGATCCCGGTGGTCTCCCTGATGAGCGGCAGCGCCAGGTCGGTGATGAGGCCGGCGAAGACGCCGCCGTTGCCGCTCATCGCGATGACGACGTCCGCGCCGGGGACGACGCGCCAGAACGTGCTCTGCCCAGGGGTGCCGCCGTCGTGACCGAAGGCGCCCCAGTCGAACAGCTCGAAGCCCAGCCCCCAGGCCGAGGCGAGCAGCCCGGACACGCCGGGCACGTCGACCTGGGACGTGCGCATGGCGGCGACCGTCTCCTGCGACAGCACGCGGGTGCCGTCCGCCGCGACGCCGCCCGCGAGGAACATCCGGCCGAAGCGGACCAGCTCGCGCGGCGCCTGGCACATCGTGGACCCCGCGGGCGCGTTGGAGCGCGGCATCTGCCACTTCGGGTAGACGGTGTTGCCGGGGCCGATGTGCCCGGCGGAGGTGCGGAACAGCACCGCCTCCTCGGCGAGCAGCGCGGCGTGGGTGACGCCGAGGGGGCCGTACAGGTGGTCGCGCACCGCCTGCTCCCAGGTGGTGCCGCGCAGGCGTGCGACCAGCGCGCCGAGCACGCAGTACCCGGCGTTGCAGTAGGAGAACAGCTCGCCGGGCGGGTGCACGTGCCCGGCGGTCTTCAGGTAGCGGACGTAGGCGTCGAGGGAGTCGTCGCCGCGGCCGGTGTCCTCGAACAGGTCGCCGTCGAAGCCGCCGGTGTGCGAGAGCAGCTGCCGTACGGTGATCACCGCGCCGTCGGCGACGGAGAACTCCGGCAGGTAGTCCGTCGCCGGCCGGTCGAGGCCGATCAGTCCCTCCTCGGCGAGCTGCATGACCAGGGCGGCGGTCCACACCTTGGTGGTGGAGCCGACCTGGAACAGGCTGTCGGGGGTGGTCTCGACGCCGGTGTTCACGTTGATCACGCCGGTTGCCGCCTCGTGCAGCTCACCGGCCGCGTACACGGCCACGGCCGCCCCCGGCACACCGTGCGCGCGGGCCGCCTCGTCGAGGCGCTGGCTCAGTTTCAAGTCCCTCTCCTCAGCTCGTCTTGGGGGTGGCGCGGGCGCCCAGGTGCATGTACGGGGAGCCGTCGGCGAGCTCGTAGAACACCGCCGAGATCCACGCGGGGTCGCCCGGCACGCGCCCCACGAACGTCGTCTCGTCCACGGGGACGAGGGGGAACTCCTGCGGTTCGTCCAGTGCCGCGAGCGCGCCGGTGGCCTCCATGCGCAACCGGAGGCCACCGTCGCCGGCGCTGACGGTGAGGTGGGCGCCGGCTCGCTCGTAGACGCCGGCGTAGCGGGTGGCGTCGACCTCGACGGGGGTCGCGGGCGGCGCGAGCGTGGGCGGCACTGTCAGGCCGTCGAGTTCGGCGAACAGTTCGGTGGCCAGGGCGTGGGTGAAGGCGCCGCTGTGGCCGCCGTTGGCGGTCACGCAGACGATCGTGCCGGTGCCGGGCACGGCCCAGAGCATGGCGTGCTGGCCGATGGTGTTGCCGCCGTGGGAGATGATCCGCTGGCCGTCCCACTCGTCGAGGATCCAGCCGATGCCCCACTGCCTGCCGAGCGTGTGCGGGTTGGGGATGTCGACCTGCGGCTCCCACATCGCTTGCGGGTCCTCCAGCAGGCCGCCTTCGAGGTGGGCGCGGGCGAAGGCGACCACGTCGGCGGGACGGGCGCAGATCAGCCCGGCCGGCCCCATCGCGCGCATGAGCCCCCAGGCCGGGGCGGGCTTGCCGTCCATGTGTCCCATGGCGGCGCGGAAGCGCAGGACGTCCTCGGGCAGGGTCCAGGTGTGGGTGAGACCGAGCGGTTCGACGATCCGCTCGTGCAGGACGTCGTCCCAGCACTTGCCCGCGAGCTTCTCCAGGATGCGCCCGGCCACCACGAACCCGGAGTTGCAGTACGACTGGGTGGCCCCCAGGGGGTGGTTCTGCGCCAGGTCGGCGCAGGCTTGCACGTACTTCTCCACGCAGTCGTCGCCGCGGCCGGTGTCGAGGAACAGGTCGCCGTCGATGCCGCTGGTGTGCGAGAGCAGGTGCCTGACCGTGACGGCCTTGGTGACGTCGGGGTCGGCGACCCGGAACTCGGGCAGCAGCTCGGCGACCGGGGTGTCCAGCGTCAGCGCGCCCTGCTCGGCCAGCTGGACGAGCATGGTCGCGGTCCACACCTTGGAGACCGAGCCGATCTGGAAGATCGAGTCGGGCGTGACCGGCACGCCGGTGTCGACGTTGAGCACTCCGGCGGCGAACTCGTGCAACTCCCCGCCGTGCAGATAGGCGAGGGCCGCGCCGGGCACCTCGTACTCGGCGATCAGCTCGGCGAGACGGTGACCCATTGTTCCAGCCACGCGATGATCCTCTCGTTGTAGTCGAACCGGTGGGACGGGCGTCCGTTCAGGATGAACAGGTGGGAGGCGCCCGGGTAGCGCACGAGCCTGACGGGCACGGCGCGCTCGCGCAGTGCGGCGAACCACTGCTCGGCCTGGCCTACGGGGCAGCGGTCGTCGTTCTCTCCGTGCAGGATCAGGGTCGGGGTCGCCACGCCGGCGACGTGGGTGATCGGGGACTGCGCCACGACCCCACCCGCACATTCATACTCTTTCAGGAAATATCCGGCATCGGAGGTTCCGACCATACTGCTGAGGTCTGCCACGGAACCGCCAGGGATGGCCGCCTTGAACCTGCCGGTCCTCGCGGTCAGCCAGCAGGTCATGTAGCCGCCGTAGCTGTAGCCGGTGACGGCCAGCCGTTCCGGGTCTGCGACGCCCTCGGCGACGAGCTCGTCGAGCGGGGCGAGGAAGTCGTCGGCGTCCGCGAGGCCCCAGGCGCCGAGCGCCGCCGTGTAGAACGCCTCGCCGTACCCGTCGCTGCCCCTCGGGTTGAGCGTGAGCACGGTCCAGCCCCGGGCGGCGAGCACCTGGTGGTAGAGGTGGACGCCGTCGAAGACGGGCGCCCAGGCGTTGTGCGGGCCGCCGTGGACGTCCAGCAGGACCGGGGCGGGACCGCTCAGCGTCTCGTCGCGCAGGAGGAACCCCTCGACGGGCGTCCCGTCGGGCGCGGTGAAGGTGCGCGAGCGAGGCGCGAACAGCTCGACCCCCTCCAGCCGGTACGTCGCGAGCCGAACCCCCGGTGCCACGCCGGCCCCGGGATTTGTGAGGTGGATGTCCCCGGCACTGTCCGGGCTTGTGGCGACATAGGCGATCCGCCCAGCGGCTGCGCTCAGCCCGGAGACCGACACCTCGCCGCCCACGAGTTTCCTGGCGGGGGACGTGCCGTCCAGCGGCACCGCGAAGGCGTGCGTGCGGCCTCCGTCCCTCGCGGTGAAGACCAGGTCACCGCCGAGGAGCAGCGGTGAGGCGCCAGGGTAGCCGGGGTGGCCGACCATGACGTTGCGGTCCAGCCCGGTCTCCACCTCCTCCAACCCGCCATCGCCCAGGACGTACAGCCTGGTGTGCCCCACCGGGCCGGGCAGCCCGGCCACCACCAGCCGCGTGCCGAGCCACCAGGCGCCGACACAGATCACCTCCGGCCCCGTGAGGCGCTTGGGCTCGCCGCCGTCCGCGTCGACCGCATACACGGCGGCGGAGGGCACCAGGTCGCCGTCGGGCTGCATGTCGGCGGTGAAGGCGAGCCGCTGCCCGTCGGGCGACCACGCGGGCTGCCCGGCGTGGAAGTCGCCCTCGGTGAGCCGCACCGCCTCCCCCGGCTCTTCTCCCGCCGGCACCACGAAGAGCTGCGTGGTCACGCCGCGCAGCAGGCCGGCGCCGTCGGCCTTGTAGTCGGCCCGGTCCGCCACCACGGGAGCGTGCGGGTCGGGCTCTCCGTACGGTCCGGCGTAGGCGATCCTGGTCCCGTCGGGAGACCACACCGGCACCCCGGCGCCCAGCGGCGCCGAGGTGAGGGGCCGTGGCTCGCCGCCGTCCATGGGCAGCAGGTGGATCTGCGGCTTGCCGTCCACCGGCTTGAGGAAGGCCAGCAGGCGGCCGTCGGGGGACCATCGGGCGGCGCTCCCCGAGGCGAGCAGGCGGGGCTCGGCTCCCGGGGCGGCGAGCCAGATCCGCGTGTGGTTCTCGTCAGAGGCGCGGTCGGCGGTGGTCAGCGTGTAGGCGACGGCGCCGCCGTCGGGGCGCAGCGCAGGGTCTGAGGGGATCGCCAGTCGGTACAGGTCGTCGAGCGAAAGGCGGGACATGACCGAACGGTAGGCCAGCGCGGACGCGCCTTCTTCGGCGTAACCGACGAACGGCTGGGCCTCGGTTGTGCCCGCCACCAAGCCCGCCGCTCTCGCAGCTGGTGCGCTGGAGGATCGCGGCCACCGGTTCACCGCCGGCGAGCGCGCCGCGGAACGTTGCCCGTGTGCGGGCCGACTGGATCTAGAAGGGGGGTCGACGCCGTTCCCGCACCATCACGCCGATCAGGATGCCGACGACGGCGAGCTCCGGGAGATAGAGCCCGCCCCTTTCTGCCATCCAGGCAGACACCTGACTCCATAGCCCGGTGCCGGCGTCCACAGTGGGCGCGTTGTCGATCGTCCGGTTCCAGAGGAAGTGCAGGAGTGTGGCGCCACCGTAGCCGAGCACAACGGGGAGGAATCTCGCTCTGCCGGCCGTGGCAAGGGCGCAGCCGACGCCGAGGCCGATCACCGCCGTCCACAGCGGATGCATCAGCAACACGACAGGCGCCCGCGTCGTGGCGGCGGCCAGGCCGTGATCCGCTCCCGTCCGGATGACGGGGATGAGGTAGTAGAGCACGTTCTCCACGGCGGCGAACCCCACCCCCGTCATGCTCGCGTAGAGAATGCCGTAGCTGATGGCAGCGATGGCGTGCCGGCAGTGCGATAACAGACGCCACAAGGCGACCCCCTTCAGCGCCTCCTCGACGGGCGGGGCCACGTACAGGCCGCTGACCCTTTCCGCGGCGGCCTCGTCCACGCCGAAGTACACCTGCAGATCGGCGGACACCCAGCTCTCCACGGCAACGGAGACGAACACGGCGATGCCTGCTCCCCACGCGAATACCAGGGCCTGGAACACCCAAGGCGTCGGCACGCACCGCTGCAAGAGCGTGACGGCGGCGAAGACGGCGGGTAGCGGTGCCAGAGCCAACCCGACCGCGACCGCGAGGTCTGCGGCGAACTCGGCAGGGGTGCCGTCGTTCTGGGCGATGAGCCAGCTCAGCTGGTAGCCGATGGCGAGCAGGGCGAAGCAGGCGGAGATCACCATGGTGGTGATCAGTCCTGGAGCCGGGCCGGGCTCCCTGCAGGGCGGGCAGTGCGTCACGATCGGCGCGGCCTGATCTGGCCCCGGACCCTGCCTGTCGTCTGCGCGCTCGTCCTCCACGAGCCAAAAGGCTAGACACGAAGTCGATCATGAGCATCTGAATAAGTGTCTGCCCCCGCTGATGAGCACTACAGCCCAACCGCAGCACCCATGGCCTCGCCGGCGCCCGCCTGGGACCTCATCGCGCGAGCAGGCACACCGTGCCCACCCGATCGAGCCTTCGGCCACTGTCCGGCCAGCGTGAACGCACTCATGGTGCCATCCAGGACCGAGCGCCCCGGCGTTGACTCTGTCCTGGCTCAGCTTGCGGTTTCGGTGGCTTGGCCCGCCTCGACGAGCGCGGCCAGGTTCGCCAGCGCCATGCGCGTGCCCGTCTCGTTGTCGGCAGCGGGCACGGCGTCAGGGATCCCGTCGTGCGCGACGACCACCTCGGTGCCGCCGCCGGCGTCGGTGAGCGTCGTCGTCATCGTCATGCTCCCGCGCAGCGCGGAATCTACCGCATCGAACTCGAACACCTCGACCACCCGCTCGTCCGGAACGAGCTCCGCGAAGTGGCCATGGTAGGTGTCAGTGTGCGACGCCGACTTGCCGGCCGGCCCCGGCGCGTCATAAGTGAGCGAGATCCGGAACGAGCCACCTTCGCGAGCGTCGAACTCGTGGACGTGGCTGCTCATCCCCGCCGGCACCCGCCATTGTGCGATCGCGTCCGCATCCACGAGCGCCTGGTAGACGGCCGGACGCGGCGCGTTCACGTACTGAGAGACCCGCGTCGAGTACATGCGGCCGACCCTACCCGGCGAACGCGAACCCATCGATCCGGCCGACCACCCCGCCGGCCAGAGTGACGCCGCTGGGAGCGAGGCGTTGTCATCTGCCGGCACCGTGCACGTAGTGGCGTGGGTTAGGGGTCATCTTCCTCTCAGAAGAGGCTCTGCTGTCAGGCCGGACAGCCCCGTTCACGCTGGTCGGGTTCTGGCAAGGCGGCGAGCAGGGCGTCCAGCGCCGCCTGGGACGATTGGAGCTGTGTGATCGCCTCGGCGATGCGGCTGCGCTCTCGTTGCAGGTTGGTGACCATTGCGGGGCAGGTCGACGGTATGAGCCGCGCACCGTCGTCATGGACGCAGTGCAGCAGCCGGGCGATGACGGTGGTGGGCAGGCCGGCGGCCAGCAAGGCGCGGATGTGCCGTACTGCGGCGACGTCCGAATCGGAGTACTCACGGTAGCCGTTCGCGAGGCGTAGCGGCCGGAGCAGTCCCTGCTCTTCGTAGTAGCGCAACAGTCGCCGGCTGATCCCTGTCTTGTGGGCCAGGGCACCGATCCGCACGTGACTCCTTGCTCCGAGGTTGACCTTCACATCGATGTGACACCTTAACGTCCGGGTTGTCAGCTTTCATCCAGCGAAGGAGCCGGTAATGCCGGGAGCAGTGGTCATCGGAGCCGGTCCAGGGATCGGCCGTTCGGTCGCCCGCCGGTTCGCGCGAGCGGGCCTGCCGATCGCCCTCATCGCACGGACCGCCGGGACGCTCGCCGACGCAGCCGAAGCCGTTTCCCCCTTCGGCGTGCCAGTCGTCCCGCTGACCGCCGACAGCGCCGACGAGACGGCCCTGCGCGCCGCCCTCGACGCGGCGGCCGACGAGCTCGGCCTCCCGGACGTCGTGGTCTACAACGCGGCGCTCATCCAGCCGGACACGCCCGGAGAGCTGTCTGCACGCGCCCACTTGGACGCCTGGGCGGTAAACGTGGTCGGAGCCCTCACCGCCGCCGTCCACATCGCACCGGCGATGGCGCGGCGCGGCGCGGCAGCGGTTCGTTCATCATCACCGGCGGCATGCCCGAGCCGAAGTCGCACTATGTCAGCCTCTCCCTCGGCAAGGCCGGCGTCCGAACCCTGGTGACCCTGCTCGACCAGGAATACGGGTCCTCCGGCGTCCACGTCGCCAGCGTCACCGTGGACGGCGCCGTCGCTCCGGGTACGGCCTTCGACCCGGACGACATCGCCGAACACTACTGGCGGCTGCACACCCAGCCGCGACACCAGTGGCAACGGGAAGTCCTCCACAGTGACCTCGGCGGCATCGACGGGTGATCGACGTTGACGGGCATCACGGGCGCGGTGACCACACAGTCGGCTCCAGGAACGCGGGCGCACTCAGCGGTACGGGTGCCTCGTAGGCTCGGCAGCATGCTGCGACCCGACTATCCGATCCGGACCGAGCGACTGCTGCTGCGGCCCCTCACGGCCGCCGATCTCGATGCGATGCATGCGTACAAGTCACAGCCGGATGTCGTGCGGTACGTCCCGTACGACGCCCTGACTCGTGACGAGGTCGCCGAGCGGATCGCGGGCCGGTGGTCACAGGGCGAGCTCACCGCCCCAGGTCAGGTGATCACGCTCGGGATCGAGGAGCAGCACACCGGCAGGTTGGTCGGTGATGTCGTGTTGTTCTGGCACAGTGCCGAGCACCGCTCGGGCGAGATCGGCTACATCCTCTCCCCCGAGGCGACCGGCCGGGGTTACGCCACCGAAGCCTCCCAGGCCCTGCTCCGCCTCGGCTTCGACGGCCTGGGTCTGCACCGCATCATTGCGCAGGTCGACGACCGCAACGCCGCTTCGGCACGTGTGCTCGAGCGGCTCGGGTTCCGCCTCGAGGCGCACTTCCGCGAGAACGAGTGGTTCAAGGGCGAATGGTCCTCGCTGCTGGTCTATGCGTTACTCGACCGGGAATGGGGCGCTGCGGAGAATCCCGGTGCCTCCGCTGTCACGAGGTCGGATCGCGAAGCAGTTGTGGAGCGGGCCTGACGGCACGTCGGAGGGCAGCGGCGCGATGAAGTCCTGCATCCGGGCCACGCTCATCGCATGCTCGCCTGGCCCATGCCAGATACGCCGGCGTTCGATCGGTGATGATGCGGCTCACGCCGTAGTCCGCGAGGCGGCGCCACGCTGCGGGAGTGTTGGGCGTCCAGGTGTAGACGGCCACGCCGACGTTCCGGTAGGCGCGGACACGCGACCGGGTCAGGCTGTCGTAGCGGACGCCCACGAAGTCGAACTGCCTGGCCAGAGCGGTCTGCGGCGCAGAGGTCGCCAGCAGGCCCTTGCGGGCGGGGATGGACCCCACCGCCTTCAGCGCCGCAGGCGAGAACGAGGTCATACTCGCCCACTGGTAGGCGTTCAGGAGCCGATAGGAGGCCTGAAGGAAGCGCAGGTCTGCGGCGTCGGGAACCACCTTGAGCTCCACCAGCACCTCCGCCACCCTGCCCCGCAGGGCGGCCAGCACCTGGAACAGGGTCGGCGGATGTTGCCCATCGGTCGTACGCAGCGCGCGAAACCGGGCCAGGGACATGCTGGAGACCCTGCCGGAGCCTGAGGTCGTGCGCTCCACCGTTGGGTCATGCATCAACACCGGGTGATGATCCCTGGTGAAACGCACGTCGAACTCGACTCGATCGGACCCGGCCTCAAGCGCACGGTCGAACGCCCTCATGGTGTTCTCCGTCACCGCGCTCGCATAGCCCCGATGGGAGACCAGCTCTGGTACGGAACACGTCCCCATCGTCGCTGCGGCGGGCACCGGCGGGTCGGCTACGCCACCGGGCGCGAGGACCATGACCAGCGAGACCGCCAGCGCGCCGCGCGCGATCTGCGAGGCGGTATCCGTCAGGGGCGCCCCGCCTCCGGCCGGCCGGAGCCGACGGAGGCGGGAAACGGCAGCCATGAGCGGCTACTCCTTCGCGCCGGCTATCTGGCCGTCACCTTCCGTAGGTATCGGGCCGAGGCCCAGCCGGACTTGCCGTCGGACGCCTTGACCGCGACCCATCCCTTGTTCGGCTGGCAGGCCCCTGCGAAGCGACCGTCGGCCGTCCTGCGCTTCCCCACCGGGTGGAAACGCAGCCCGGCACCCGCCCGGACGTTGAGGAAGCTGACAGGCCGCACATGCGTGACCTGGTACGCGCACGCCAGCGCCGGACGGCCTGCTGAGCTGGCGGCGTGGGCGGGAAGGCCCGCCACTGCGAGTCCGCCTGCGGCCATGCACGCGACGAGGACGGTGTGCTTGGAGATCGACATGGGTCTCTCCCTTCGGTCTGCATCGGGTCGTGTGCAGGGGGCACGACCTGCGATGGTCACGAAGAGTACATACCTCATTACTATCCGCTTAACACATCCGGGCTTTTGATCAAATATTCTCCAACGGACGGCAGAGCGCAGGCAGTCCAGGGCTTTCCAGAGCTCTTTGCCGAGCTTGGGCAGAGCCCCCCGGCACCACTTACCTGCAGGCGGCGGACGCCTTCCACGCACAGCACAAGTCCTCACGGCGCAAGCGTTGTCCCTTGCAGTCCCACCATCACCGCCGACCCGCAGGCGTATCGCCGACGTGGAGGGCTCGTACCTGCGGGTACGGCGACGTGGCGCCGGTGAGCAGAGGTTCGTCGGCGCCGCGGACGGTGTGGTCGAGGAAGGCCGTCAGGTAGGCGTTGGTGATGGCAAGGCCAAGGCCGCCGTCGATGCCGCCGAGGGGCACCAGGGAGCGGATGGGGGCGGCCAGGTAGTAGGCGGCGTAGTCGCTGAAGTTGAAGTGCTGGGTCCCGCCGATCTCATAGCACCAGACAGGTGCGGTGCCGGCGGCCAGCAGGCGGCGAGCCATGTCACGTTCCGCGCGGCCCATGGGGTCATCCGGATGGCAGGCTCCTGTCACGCAGGAGTTCTCGCTTCCGATGATCATGATGGGCCTGTTCGGCTCGCGGGCGCCGAATGGGGCACCGTCCAGGTCGGCCGCGCCCGCGCAGCGCGGGTCGAGACGGCAGGCCTCCAGCGCGGCCGCGCCGCCGAGGGAGTGGCCGAGATAGGCGGTCCGCGCGGGGTCGACGTGCCCGGCGAACGGGCCGGCCCGCCCGAGTCCGATCACCTGCGCGGCGGCGAAGCGGGCATCGGCGGCCCAGACCGCGACCAGGCTCGCACCTGCGCGGGCCGCCGCAGCCGGATCGGCGGAGTCGAAGGCGTGTGGGTTGCCGGCCTCGGTGTCTCGCACCGGCCGTCCGTGCAGGACGGTTACGCCGGCACTGTAGGTCGGGGTGACACCGGCGACCAGGTAGCCGTTGCTCGCCAGGTTCTCGGCCAGAGCGGTGTACTGCGGCGCGGCCAGACCCAGCCCGGGCTCCAGGACGACGACCGGGAACCGGCCGGCGGCCACCGGCACGCGCTCCTGCGCATGCGTGCGGATGACGTCGAAGCTGGTCTCACCGAGTCCGAACAGTCCGTCCGGGTGCAGGTACTTCCAGGCGCCCGGCGCGTACGGAGCCGGCCTTCCGGCGGCCTGGGGCGTGGCCGGGTACCACAGCCAGACGGACAGCTGGCGGGCGCCGCCCGGGCGTGGGGCGAGAGGATCGGTACGGGTGTGGTCGGTCCATTCGAAGGCGGTGCGGCCGACGCGGTGAGGGCCGGTCGGGGTGGGCAGCGCGACCGGTTGCGTGTGCCGTACCGCCACCAAGGTGACGTAGGCGCCGCCCAGCGTGACGACAGCCACGACGAGCGCCGCGAGCACCCGGAGCACCCCGCGCACCCCGGCGGGCCTGGCCCCGAACGCGGAAGAGCCGGCGAGAGCGACCAGCGCGCCGGCCACCGCACCGGTGGCCGTGATCGCAGCCAACTGCGGCGCCGTCTCGACCTGCCCGCCGTCTCCCAGCACCGGCCAGATCTCATCACGCAGTGCCGCCGCGACCGGCATGGCCAGCGCCCCCGCGGTGACGGCGGTGCGCGGAGCACGACGCGAGGGCCCCGGACCTGGAGCGGCGATCGCGCGGATGTGACGGCGCACGACGCCGGTGACACCTCCCCCACTCGGGTCGTCCAGCCAGTCGCCGGCGGGCCGGCGTCCGTCACGGGATGGGAGTCGGCCCCGTGCCACGATCAGCGCCGCCAGGGCCGGAACCAGGAAGATCGTGAGCGACACGACAAGGTCGTAGGGATCGTGCCGCCAGGGGCCGCCCTGCCTGACGAGCTTGTTCTGCGTGGCGACGCAGGCGAACGCCGTGAAGGCGAGTGCGCAGGCGAGCGAGGCCCACAGCGCCTGGGCCAATGCCCGGCGGGGGATGCCGGCAGCTGTCTCGGTCATGAGCCTTCATAGTACACGGCGCGTACTACTCGTCGCGTAGTAAACATTGTGCCTGCCGGCCGACGTTCCGACGCACGGGTATGCGATCAATGCCGCCATCGCCGGCCGCTGCCTGGTGAGCGTAGGGTGGGGAGTGGGTGGTGCGGCCGGTGAGGTTGACCGTCCGGATGTCGCGCTCACGGCACTGAGCGAAACCGCGTAGCCCGCCGCGGGCAGCGGTCCGGCCGCCGTCGCGAACTGCCGCTTCGCCTGGAGGAGGGTCTCGCGGCGCGTGCCGCACAGATTCGGCGAACAACTGAAATCCGCACCTCGGCAGCCTGCATCACCGTAACCATGCAGCGGTCGGGCAGGACTGCCGCGTCTCATCTGGAGCCGTGATGCGTGCCATCGTCATCGAGAGATTCGGCGGACCGGACTGCCTGGTCTACACCGACCTGCCCGACCCCGAACCCCTCGTCGGTCATGTCGTCATCGACATCAAGGCGTTCGGCATCAACCACGCCGAAATGCATATGCGCAGAGGCGAGTGGGCCGAGGCGGCGAAGGTGAGCGGCATCGAATGCGTCGGCCTGGTACATGCCTGCCCCGGTGGCGAGTTCCCGGTCGGTGCCAAGGTAGCGGCGCTGATGGGCGGCCTGGGACGTACCATCAACGGCAGCTACGCCGAACGCACCCGGGCACCGGTGTCGAATGTGGCACTGATCGAGTCCGACCTGCCCTGGGCCGAGCTCGCGGCCATCCCGGAGACGTATGCGACGGCCTGGACCTGCCTGTTCCGCAGCCTGGAGATCGTCCGCGGGCAGACACTGGTCATCCGGGGCGCGACCTCCTCCTTCGGCCAGGCTGCGATCAATCTGGCGGTCAACGCCGGCGTACGCGTCATCGCCACCACCCGCGACCCCGGACGGTTTGCCATGCTGGAGGAAATCGGCGCAGAACGCGCCGAACTGGAGGGGCCCGACCTGTCCGGGCGAATCGCCGAGGCCAAACCGTTGGACGCGGTGCTGGACCTGGTGGGCAACAGCACCATCCTCGATTCCCTGGCGATGCTACGGCGCGGCGGTCGCGCCTGCCTGGCCGGCTGGCTGGGCGGCCTCGAGCCCATCGCCGACTTCAACCCGCTGCGGCAGATGGCGAGCGGCGTCTACCTGACCTTCTTCGGAAGTTTCGTCTTCGGAACCCCGGGCTTCCCGCTGTCGGACGTCCCCCTGCAGGACATCGCCGAGCAGGTGGCGGCGGGCCGGCTCAAGGCCAAGCCGTCACGCGTCTTCAGTTTCGAGGAGGTTCGCGAGGCACACCGTGTGATGGAGGCCAATCAGGCCAAGGGCAAGATGGTGGTCGTCAACGCCTGAGCGACAGCGTGCCTGCGCCCCCAGCCCACACGCGCGTCGGGGTGATGAGGCCCCCTTCGACTGGCGGGCCGGGCTCAGGAGTCGAAGCGTCCGCCTGAGAGGCGCAGAAGGCGGTGTCGGTGGCCTCGTCGCCGGCGCGACCATGGCAATCGTCTCGTTCAGTCCGCCCGCGCGGCGTGGATCGCGGTGAAGGCCAGGAGGGGTGTGGCGGTCCGCGGCGGATCTTCCAGAAGGGGTGAGTGCCCGAGACCGGGCAGCAACTCGACTCTCGCGCCCGGAACGGTGCGGTAGTCGGCGGCGGATGAGGATCGCCATCTGCGGTCGTCCTCGCCGAAGATCACCAGTAGCGGCTTGCCGAGGGCCGTCAGCCGATCCGGGAGCGTCTGTTGCTCCAGGTAGTGGCGGGTGGCCTGCATCGTCGTGGTGAGCGAGTGGTAGGTCATGGCGCGCACCTCGTCCAGGAGGTCTTGTGGGATCTGGTAGCCCGCGCGGCTGAAGCCGGTGCTCGCGAACTGGCGGATCTGCTCGTCGGTCAGCGGCCACTGCGAGGGTCCGATTGCGGCCGATTCCGGGGCGATGAAGGCGTCCAGGCTGGGTCCGGTGTTGATGAGCGCGAGCGCGGTCACCAGGTCGGGTCGCTGTTCGGCGAGGGCGGTGGCGACCGCGCCGCCGCTGGAATGGCCGACGACTATGGCGTGCTTGACGTCGAGCCGGTTTAGTGCCGCGCCGACCCTGCGTGCCTGGTCCGGGAGCGCGTAGCTTTGGTCGGTCGGTTTGGCCGACCGGCCGTGTCCGAGCAGGTCGATCCGGATGACGCGATGGGCTCTGGTCAGCAGCGGAACCAGCGGGTCCCACGAGCGCGTCGAGGAGGCGGACCCGTGGATGAGCAGGAGTGCGGGGGCGTCGCGGGGGCCGTCCTGGCACACGTGGATGTCGGCGTCGTCCAGGGACAGGGTCGAACTCGCGGTGGCCTCGGCGTTCACGTGCGGTGCGCCGTCAGAAATGGTCATGAGGCCACTGTCGCCGCCGGAACGCGCCGGCGGATTGGACAAATGTTCCCCTCAGTCGGCTCGCATAGCATGGGATGGTGCGGACGTTCGTACACGGTGGGGCTGTGTGGCACGTCGCGTGCCCGCAGCGGCCCAGCCGGGTGGCCGGTGTCACCATGGCCGGGTTCCGTGTCCGTGACCTGGACACGCTGCGGATGGTCCCGCACCCGGCCGTGACGCTGCTTCTGGAGTTCGGCGCCGGCCAGCCCATCGTGGACGATGCCGGCGGACGGCAGCAGCGGGGAAGCCTCGTCGCCGGGCCCGGGATCGGGTCCGGAGGCGCGGTCTGGGCGCGGGGTGAGAACGTCGAGTGCGTGCAGGTGCGCCTGTCCCCGGTGATCGCACGCGCGGTTCTGGGCGTCTCCCCGGCCGGCCTCGACGGCGCCGTGGTGGCCCTCGACGATCTGTGGGGCCGGGAGGCGCCACAGATTCGCGAACGACTGGGCGATGTCTCGTCCTGGCAGGATCGCTTCGCGTTGATCGACGCGTTGCTCGCCCGCCGGCATGAGGCGGGGGCGCCGGTAGACCCGGAGGTGGCCTGGGCCTGGGACCGGATCGTCGTCGGCCGCGGCCTGGTCCGGGTCGACGGACTGGCGGCCGAGGTCGGATGGAGCCGTAAGCGCCTGTGGTCCCGGTTCCGCTCGCAGCTCGGCCTGCCGCCCAAGCGCGCCGCGAAGCTGGTCCGCTTCGACCATGCCGCCCACCGCCTGGTCGCGGGTGAGGGCGCGGCCCGAGTCGCGGCCGACGGCGGCTACGCCGACCAGTCCCACCTGCATCGGGACGTCATGGCGTTCGCCGGAGTGACCCCGGCGACCGTGGCCGGCGAGCCGTTTCTGGCGGTTGACGACATCGCATGGCCCACCTACGAAACCGGTGTTGCCTCTGCTGAGATGTCCGCCCTGGTCCGGGGGTAATCCCTACCATGAGTTGACGTGCTGGCGTGATAACCCCGCCAATCTCGAACACATAGCGTGGGTACCTCTTAATCCTCCATTGAAGGGGCTAACCCCATTGTTTGGCATGGAATCGTTCCGCCGCGCTCTGTCACGTTCCACCATCGTCGCCGCGGCCGGCGTGGCCTGTCTCGCCGCGACGACCGGTAGCGCCGGAGCGATCATCAACGGCAAGGACGCCACGCAGTCCTACTCGTTCATGGCGTCGATCCCGATATCGGCGCCGGGCCTGGGCCTCAAGGACGGCGTGTGCGGGGCGGCGTTGATCCACCCGCAGTGGGTGGTGACCGCGGCTCACTGTCTCAACAAGGATATCGGGTCGATCCCGACGGGAGAGGTCCGTATCGGCAGCGACCAGCGAAAGTCGGGGGGCACGGTCCGTAAGATCGCACAGGCGGTGGTCCATCCTCGTTTCGCCCAGGACACGCCCAACAAGAACGACATCGCGCTGGTCCGCTTGGACCGTCCTGTCTCCTACAAGCCCATCCGGATCGCCGAACGGCCAGGACGGCCCGGCACCCCGACCCGGATCATCGGCTTCGGCATCACCGAGTTCAAGCGCAACCCGGCCGACTGGAAGATGTCCCAGCGACTCCAGGAACTCGACACCCGCAGAGGCGCGAGGTCCGAGTGCGGCCCTGGCTACGCGACCAAGACCCGGCTGTGCACGGTCAGCCAGGTGCCGGACGCCATGGCATGCAACGGCGACTCCGGCTCGCCGCAGATCCAGCGCGGCAGGCGCGGCCGATGGGAACTCATCGGCGTCACATCAGGCCCCGGCGCCGCGAGCCCGTCCTGCGCGGAAGGTCCCGGCCTCTATACCAATGTGCCCGCTTACGCGGAGTGGATCAGCAAGACGATCCGCTAGCACAGCCCCGACGGCGGGACCGTGGCACGCGTCGGCATGGTGGGCACGTCCACGTAGCCGACGTCGCCACCGGCAAGCCCCTGCTGGAGCTGCCGAGTGGTCCCGGGTTGGGCGAGGAGACGGCCGTACCCCGGCGGGCGCGGCGACACCACGATCCGCCTGTGGAACCTGGCTGACGGACAGCGCGCGGCGAATGGCACCTCTACCTGCCGGAGGCCCGGCTCCGTCGTTCTGAACCCTCGACGCCAGGCATATGTTTGAAACGAGTGTTTGCCGCGCTGGTAGGATCCCCGCGTGGGAGTCCCCGAAAATTTGCTGGCCGCGGCCAAACAGTGCCTGGCCGAGCGTGGATACGCACGCACGACGGTGCGTGACATCGTCGCCGTCTCCGGCAGCAACCTCGCCGCGATCAACTATCACTTCCGCTCCAAGGACGCGCTGCTTACCCAGGCGATGATCGAGACGACCGGAGAAGCGGTCGAGGAGATCCTCAAGGCTCTCCCCGACGACTCCCGAGAGTGGTTCGGAGCGTTCTGGACCGAACTGATCGACTCCTTCCAGAGCAACCCGGCGCTGTGGCTGGCCAACGTCGACACGTTGGCGCAGGCGGCCCATCTCCCCGAGGTACGGGCCCGGCTGGCCGAGGGGCAGGCGCTCGCCCAGGGCGAGCTGGGCAAGCGACTCCCGCAGGAAGACAAGGCGGGGGCTCAGGTGCTGCTGACCCTGCTCATCGGCCTGTTGGTGCGGTGGAGCGTCGATCCGGACAACGCCCCAACAGCTCGCGACCTTGTCCTCGGTATCCGGTCCGTCGCCGAGGCGGCCACCGCCTGAGGCCCGGGCTCACCGCATCGCGTGCTGGCCGCTTCGCCGTTCAGGCTGCCCGGCACGCGGTACGGACCGCAGCAGGATCGGCGCCAGCACCGCCATCAGGCACAAGCCCGCGGCTGCCGCGATCATGGCGTGGTGCTGGCCCTGGGTGAAGGCTTCACGGGCCGTGGCGGCCAAGGCGTCTCCCGCCGGCTGCGGCAGGTGCCGTGCCGCCTCCAGAGCGGCGCCGAGGGTGTCGAGCGCCTGTGCTGGGGCGTCGGCATCGGCGAGGTGGTCGCGGTAGACGGCGGCGCCGATGCTGCCCAGCAGGGAGATGCCGAGCGCGCCGCCGAACTCGGTGGCCACCTGCGACAGCCCGGCCACCGAACCCGCCCGCTCCGGCGGAGCGGTGGCGATGATCAGGTCGGATGAGACCGTCAGGACAAGCGTGACTCCCCCGGCCATCAGCATGATCCCGACGATCAGCGGTATGGCTTGGCCGCTGGTGTCCAGCCTGGCCAGCAGTGCGAACCCGGCGGCGCCGATGAGCAGTCCGGCGCAGACCACCAGACCGGGACGGATCCTCCGTACCAGAACGGGGGCCAGCGCCGCGGTGAGCATGGCGACGCCCGCCGAGGGCAGGGCGTACAGGCCGGCGACGAACGGGCGGGCGCCCATGACCATCTGCAGGTACTGGGTGGTGAAGAGGCTGGAGCCGACCATGGCGAAGACGCCGAGGGTGTTGGTGCCGATGGCGGCGGTGAACGCGCGGCCGGCGAACAGCCGCACATCCAGCATCGGATGGGGCAGCGCGCGCTGGCGGCGCACGAAGGCGACCCCCAGCGACAGGCCGGCCGCGATGGCCGCCACCGGCGGCAGGCCGAAGCCGTCCTGGGCGATGTGCTGGACGCCGTAGATGGTCGGCAGGATCGCCGCCAGCGACAGCGCCACGCTGAGCAGGTCGAACCGGCCCGGGCGCGGATCGCGCGACTCCGGCAGCAGCAGCGGGGCCAGGACCAGCAGCAGCGCCATCACCGGCAGGTTGACCAGGAACACCGAACCCCACCAGAAATGCTCCAGCAGCGCGCCGCCCATCAGCGGCCCCAGCATGGCACCGCCGGCGAAGGCCGCGGTCCAGATGGAGATGGCTATGCGGCGCTGGCCGTCGTCGCGGAACATATTGCGGATCAGCGACAGCGTCGAGGGCATCAGCGTGGCGCCGCCGACGCCGAGCAGGGCCCGGGTGGCCACGAGCATGCCGGCGTCGGCGGAGAATGCGGCGATCGCGGAGGCGGCGCCGAACGCGCCCGCCCCGGCCATCAGTAGCCGTCGCCGTCCGATCCTGTCGCCCAGCGTGCCCATCGGCAGCAGGAGCCCGGCCAGCATGAACGGGTAGATGTCGATGATCCACAGCAGCTGGGAACTGCTCGGTGCCAGGCTGGCGCTGATGAACGGCAGCGCGTACGACAGCACGTGCAGGTCCACGGAGATCAGCAGGACCGGCAGGACGAGCACGGCCAGTCCGATCCACTGCTTGCGTCCGGCCTTCATGAGTGGGCCTCCTTCCTGAGGGGGGCGCCCGCGTGGTGCAGGTGGCGCACGGCCTCGACGTGCGAGGTCACGAAACCGACTTCGTGGTACGGCAGGCGCAGTTGCCGGCAGTAGGCCCGAACGATCGGCTGCGCCAGGCGAAGGTTGGGGGTGGGCATGCTGGGGAAAAGGTGGTGTTCGATCTGGTAGTTGAGCCCGCCCATCGCGAAGTCGACGAACCGGCCGCCGCGCACGTTGCGGGTGGTCAGCACCTGCCTGCGCAGGAAGTCGAGCTTGGTCTCCCCGGTCAGCGTCGGCATGCCTTTGTGGCCGGGCGCGAAGACACAGCCCATGTAGAGGCCGAACAGCCCTTGATGCACGGCGAAGAAGGCCAGCGCCTTGCCCGGGGGCAGGACCCAGGCCAGCACACCCAGGTAGAGGGCGAAGTGGGCGAACAGCAGCGCGCCCTCCAGCAGCCGATGCTTCATCCAGGGCTGCCGCAACGCGCGTACGCCGCCGGCGTGCAGGTTGAGCCCTTCCAGCAGGAGCAGCGGATAGAACAGGAACGCCTGTCGGCCGCCGATGAGCCGGGCCGGCCCGCTGCTGTCGCGTGCCTGCTCCTGTGACCACACCAGGACGTCGGGCACAACGTCCGGATCGAGGTCCTCGTGGTTGGGGTTGGCGTGGTGGCGGGTGTGCTTGTTCATCCACCAGCCGTAGCCGAGACCGATCCCGAGGTTGCCCGCGAGCCGTCCGAGGATCTCGCTCGGCCGCCGAAGACGGAAGATCTGTCGATGCGCCAGGTCGTGCAGCACGAGGGCGACCTGGGCGAAGACGATCGCGAAGTAGGCGGCCAACGGCACCTGGAGCCAGGAGTCGCCGAGCGAGAAGAACACCGCCACGCCTGCGAGGTAGAGACCTGCTACCACGCTGAGCCGTACCAGGTAGTAGCGCGGGCGCCGGTCGAGTAGCCCGGCCTGCATGACACGTCTGGACAGACGGCTGAAGTCGCTCGCGGCCGTGGCCGTTGCGGTTGCTTGCGTCATGCCGCCGACCATACACATGTTTTAATCGCTTGTGCAAAACATATGTTTTTGACAGATGTTTGGATAGGGTGACGGCATGGGAGAGCGAGACAAGCTGATCGACGGCGCCAAACGCTGCCTGCAGGAGCGCGGTTACGCGCACACCACGGCGCGCGACATCGCCAGGGCCTCGGGCGCCAATCTGGCCTCCATCGGCTATCACTTCGGGTCGAAGGACGCGCTGCTGTTCGAGGCCATGCTCGAGGCGACCACCGACTGGGCCGACGGGCTGCGTCAGGCTCTGGCGGATGACGTGCCGCGCGAGGGGTTCGAGACCCTGTGGCAGCGGGCGATCGAGCTGCTCGACCTGCACCGTCCCGTCTTCGTGGCCAACATCGAGGTCTTCGCCCAGGCCGAGCGCCTGCCGCAGCTGCGACAAGCGCTGGCTGACGCACAGGAAGCCGCCCGCCTGGAGCTGGCCGACTGGCTCGGCGAGGCCACGTTGCCCCGAGCGACACAGCGGGCGGTCGGCGCTTTCTACCTGACTCTGCTGACTGGACTGATCATGCAGCGGCTCATCGATCCGGAACGCGCACCCACCGCAGAAACGCTGACGGAGGCGCTGCATGCCATCCGGGCACGCGCCGTCGAATGACCACGCTCACCCTGAATCAATCCCTGGTGATCGTGGATGCCGTGAATGGGCTGTACTTCGCCGACCGCCTGGCCAAGGCGCACCTCTTGGCACAAGACGGTCATCACGCTGGGCGCACGTGCGAGCAGCAGATGCGCACGGCGGGCACGGGGAGCACAAGACTCTACGATGCACTGCGATGTACGATCCGGCGGGTGAACGGGAAGCGCTGGACCGACTATCTCCACGAGCGTCACCCGCCGGCCCAGCTTCGCGCATGGGCGCGCGAGCTGGCCTACTTCCGCTTCTGCCGCGCGTACGGCGGGCACTCCAACGACGGCGACCACTTGCTGGTCAGTCTGCGCGTCGAGACGCAGACCGACCTCTTGCGGACGCTGTCCGCACTCGACGTGCCCGTGAAGCGGCTCCCCCTCGACACCCCGCAACCGATCCCCGGCGTCGCCTACTCTGCGGCCGAGTTCTCCCGCTTCTCAACCGCCATGCCGCGCTTCCCTGGGATCGGCCAGCCCGGGCATGTGGAGATCGCCGGGCAACGCGCCCACGTCTGGTCGCACGGCGACCGCCTGAACATCAGCGTGGCCGACACGGTTGATCACTACAGCGTCACCGGCGTCGCAGTCGCTTCAGCCAAGGTCATCGAGGAGCTCCTGGCCCCGATCGCCGGCCAGGTCGTGGACCCGCCGCAGGACGACAGAAACTGCGTCTGCCCCCGCTACTACCCCGACCTCTGGTGAGCCGGCCGGTCAGGACGCACTGGCCGGAGCCGACGCAGACCCCGGTGTCCTCCTGGATCCGCATCATGTCCTCCTCACCAGGTGACCGGGAGTTCGTGAACGCCGTAGATGACGGCGTCCGTCTTGAACGGCAGGTCTTCGACGGGTGCGGCGAGCCGCAGGGTGGGGATGCGGCGGAACAGCGTGTCGAAGACGATCTGCAGTTCAAGGCGCGCCAGGTTCTGGCCGAGGCACTGGTGCGGGCCGAATCCGAAGGCGAGGTGGTGGCGAGCCCCGCGCTCGACATCCAGTTCGGC
>NZ_JBEPDC010000054.1:0-26198 GCF_040300065.1 Nonomuraea sp. NPDC000554
GCTTCTTCGGCCCCTGCGGTTTGCGGTCCTTACGGATCTCGAAGTCCATCGCATCCCCCGAGCTGGGGTGTTGCGACGATCCCTAGAACTTAAGGGACGCCCGGGGGCTTTTCTGTGCCGTCAGGGCCGCTGAAGGGCCGGGAGTGCGCCGAACACCTGACCGGCCACCGTCACGGCAGGCGCGGACCCCGGCGTGCTCCGGTGGGGCTACGCGTCGCGGTCGTCGCGCAGGACCTCGCCGTGCACCACCTTGGCGCCGCGCGGCGCCGCGGCACCGGGCTCGTCCGCGGACGGGACGCCGCCGGTCGGCGGGAAGAGGTTCGCGTACGGCGAAGCCTCCGCCATCCTCTGGATCCGGCGCTCGAAGAACCAGGCGGCCAGGCGCCGCATCGACGGGCGGGTGAACGGCAGCACGCACAGCAGCCCCAGCACGTCCGTCAGGAAGCCGGGGACGAGCAGGAGCGCGCCGCCCGCCAGCACCAGGCCGCTGTCGCCCAGCTCCCGCTCGGGCATCCGGCCGGACCGCAACGTCTCCTGCAGCCCGTGCCACGCCCTGCGTCCCTCAAGCCGGACGATCCACGAGCCCAGCACGGCGCCGGCGACGAGCAGGGCCACTGTGGCCCACCCGCCGATCGCCGAGCCCACCTGGAACAGCAGCCAGATCTCCAGCACCGGGACGGCCAGGAAGGCCAGGAAAAGCAGGAGCCGCATCGTTTCCTCATTCCGCACACGCGCGTACGTCAGGGATAACGCGGAAAGCGGGCCAACCGTTCCACGCCGCCGCCCCCAGGAAGAACGCGACGGCCATCCCACCGTCCCGTGCTGCCGAGACCCAGAAGCACGCGGCGCCCCTCCGCCCGCGAAGAACGCGGAAGCCTCAGCCGCGTTTCCTGCGCAGCCGGGTGGGCAGCCCGGTGACGCCCCACTGGCTGATGCGCCAGAACGCCTCGTACATGACAGGGCCGCTCATCTTGCTGGTGCCGATCGTCCGCTCGACGAACGTGATCGGCACCTCCACCACCCGCAGCCCGTGCCTGACCGTGCGGAGGGTGAGGTCGATCTGGAAGCAGTAGCCCTGCGACTCGACGTCCGCCAGCCCGATCTTCTCCAGCGTGCTCGCGCGGTAGGCGCGGAAGCCGGCGGTGGCGTCGCGTACCGGCATGCCGAGCATGATCCGGGTGTAGACGTTGGCGCCTCTGGACAGGAACTCGCGCCGGTGCGGCCAGTTGACCACCTTGCCGCCGGGCACCCAGCGCGACCCGATCGCCAGGTCGGCGCCGTCGACGAGCGCCTCCAGCAGCTTGGGCAGTTCCTCGGGCTGGTGCGAGCCGTCGGCGTCGATCTCGACGAGGACGTCGAAGCCCTCGGCCAGCCCCCAGCGGAACCCGGCGATGTAGGCGGCGCCGAGCCCCTGCTTGCCGGGCCGGTGCAGGACGTGCACGTGGTCGTCCTCGGCGGCCAGCTCGTCGGCGACCTTCCCGGTGCCGTCGGGGCTGTTGTCGTCGGCGACCAGGAGGTGCGCCTCCGGCAGCGCGGCCCGCAGCCGCTCGACGATCAGCGGCAGGTTGTCGCGTTCGTTGTAGGTCGGGACGACGACGAGCACCCGCCCGAGAGTCTCCATGATCAGTAGTTCCTCATCCCCGGCGCCTGCCTCGCCACACGGCGACCCCGACGGCCGCCGCTCCCATCATCATCAATGCCCACTCAGGCGCGGCACCCACCTTGGTGGCGATCGTCTCCTGGGTGCGTACCGGCACCTTGACCACGTTCATGTCCGCGACCAGCTCGCGAGTCTGCCAGGAGACCTTACCCTCAGGCGTGACATATGCCGAGATTCCGGTGGTGGCGGCGGTCACGACGGCCCGGTTGTGCTCGACGGCGCGCAGCTGCGACATCGCGAGCTGCTGCGGCGGCAGGTTCGACAGCGCGTACGTGGCGTTGTTGGTCTGCACGATCAGCGGGGTCCCGCCGGCCCGGACGGTTCCCCGCACGGTGCCGTCGAAGGCGACGTCGTAGCAGTTGACCGCGCCGACCGTGACGGGGCCCACCTTCAGCGCGCCCGGCTTGGTTCCGGCGATCGACTGCCTGCCGACCAGGTTGGCCCGCTCCCACAGCGCCAGGACGATGTCCTTGAACGGCGTGTACTCGCCGAACGGCACCAGGTTCTGCTTGTCGTAGTACGCGCCCGGCCCGGTGACGGGGTCCCACACCAGGCTGCGCGTGGCGCGGTGCTCCGTGCCGATGGCCACGACGGCGCCGACCAGGGTGGGCACGCCGACGTCCTTGACGGACTCGTCGATGATCTGGCGGGCGAACCTGTCGCGGTAGGGGTCGATGTCGGTGGAGTTCTCCGGCAGGGCGACCAGGTCGGGCTTGAGCAGCTTGCCCTCGCGGGCGGCCTCCGCCAGGCGCTTGGTCCCCTCGGAGTGGTTGCGCAGCACGACGGCCGGCTCGTCGCCGAGGACGTACATGCCTCGCCCCGGAACGTTGCCCTGGACGATGCCGACGTTGACGGTACGCCCCTCGTCGCCGGGCCTGGGGACGGCGAGGCTCAGCAGCGGGATCACCAGGGCCAGCGCCGCCGGCACCAGCCTGGCGAGCCCCTTTCCGCGCCCTCTTCCGGGCCCTGTTCCAGGCTGGACCGCCGCATAGGCGAGCAGCGCGCCGCACAGCGCGACCGCGAACGACACCAGCGGCGCGCCGCCCAGCGCGGCGTACTCGGTGAACAGCGACTCGCCCTGGCTGAAGGCGGCGCGGGCCCACGGGAACCCGCCGACGGGCACCAGGCCGCGCACCCACTCCATGAGCACCCACAGGCCGCCGAACCACAGCGGCCACCCCGGGAGCCGGAACACCAGGGCGGCCAGGGCGGCCATCGCGGCGTAGAACAGGCTCTCCACGCCCACGAGGGCCAGCCAGACGTCGTCGCCGATCGTCCGGACCCAGGCGAGTGTCGGCAGCAGGAACGCCACCGCGGCCAGGTAGCCCAGCCAGGCGGCGCGGCGCGGCCTGGCCCGGTAGAGCGAGGCGACGATCAGCCCGATGCCGAGCGGCGCGCACACCCACCAGCCGAGCGGCGGGAACGCCAGGTAGAGCACCACCCCACCGGCGACGGCGGCGGCCACCCGCGCGAGAAGCACCCGCCGCGCCTCCGGGACGACGGCACGCCCCCCGGACGCGCTCCCAGGGGAAGCGCCATCCGGACCACCGGACGCGGCATCAGGACCGGCAGGCGCGGTGTCCGGGCCGGCGGGCGAAGGTTCGGCGAGTTCCGGGTCGAGGGCTGTGGGCGCGGTGGCAGCGTTCGAGGGCGCCGTGGATTCGGGCGGTCGGCCCGTTCTGTCCTGCACCAAGCCGGTTTCTCCTCGCCGCTCGCACACCTGCTTGCGAAAACGCTACCGCCCTCCGGCAGCCGTTCGGCCGTTCCGGCTCGATCGGATCATCGAAGGAGCGCTCCAAGTATGCGCAATCTCCCGTACAGGGGCGTCGGCGGGCGCGGACGGGAGGGCGGGGCGCGGGGGATCGGGTGCGGCACGGGACCGGCCGGCCGGGAGCGGCAGGGTGGCCCCGACGTGGGACCACCCCGGCGCTTGGTGGCGATCCTGCGCACGAGAGCGGGAAGAGGGCCCGGAAACCCTTCGGACCGGACCCGTCTCGTCGGCGGCGAGCGCGGAATTCCGTTGTCTACTGGGCTCCCGGGCCCGTCCCGGGTCCAACCCCCCGCCCGGTTGGGGTGCCCCGACTCGACGGACCGACGGCCCTGCACCTGGCTGTGTGGACGAAGTCACGCTCCGTCACGGACGCAGGATCCGACGATGTCAGAGACGGCCAACCGGCCAAGTCCCGTGCTGGACTGCGCAGCAAACTACCGACTCCAACTCAGATGTCAACCGTGTCCCGATCAGCGGAAACATCAAGTTTTCGCAGGTAGCACATGCGCGACTTGCCGCATTAACGCCACTTAAAGGCAGTTAAAGCCCATTTATAGCGTCATGTCCGGGATGCGGCAAGGCGCCCAGAGCTGGGGACAGCGGCTGAGAGTGCACGACGCCGAGCCGCTGCGTGGCCCGCGTGAGGGCGACGTACAGATCGCCGGGCCCCTTCGGCGACTGGGCGGCGATCAGGCCGGGCTCGGCGACGATCACCGAGTCGAACTCCAGGCCCTTGGCGTCGGCGACCCCCATGACCGCCACGGGCGCGTCCAGCGCCGCCGCTCCCCGCGCCGACCCGGCGCCGGGGGTGACGACGACCGTGCCGACGACCGCGTCGGAGATCACCGAGCCGAGCGCGGACAGCAGCTCGTCGGGCACCACCACCGCGACCTTGCCGCCCTCCCCCACCTCGGCCTTGGCCAGCTCGTGCAGTTCCGCCAGCGGCGCCGCCCACGGCCGCGCGCCGGTCTCGCGTACGGACGTGGGCGCCCGCAGCCCGGGGTCGATGGTGGCCAGCACGCGGGAGGCGAGCGCCATCAGCTCCACCGGCGTGCGGTAGTTGACGGTCAGCTCCTCCTGCCGCCAGCGCCCGGCCACGTAGGGGTCGAGGACCTCGGCCCACGAGCGCGCCCCGGCCGCCGAGCCGGTCTGCGCGATGTCGCCGACGATCGTCATCGAGCGGTTGGGGACGCGGCGCATGACCGCCCGCCAGGCCATCGGCGACAGCTCCTGCGCCTCGTCCACGATCACGTGCCCGTAGGCCCAGGTGCGGTCGGCGGCGGCCCGTTCGGCGGTGGTCAGGTAGGGGCCGCCGCCGCGCTGGCGCTCCGCCAGCCGTTCGGCCTCCATGACGTCCGACAGGCCCGTCAGTTCCAGCACCTCGCGGGCGTAGGCCAGCTCGGCCTCGCGCTCGTGCTCCTCGGCCTGTCTGGCGGCGGCCAGCTCCTCCTCCGCCTGGAGCGCGCTGGCCCGCAGCACCTGCTCGTCGATCTCGCCGAGCAGCTCGGCGGCCTCGTCCAGCAGCGGGACGTCGGACTCGGTCCACTCGCCGCCGTCGCGGCGCAGCAGCGCGCGCTCCTCGGGGGTGAGCGCGGCGCCGGCGTAGCCGAGCCGCTCCGGCGAGCCGTACAGGCCGAGGAGCAGGCGCTGCGGCGTCAGGTACGGCCAGAGCCGGTTGAGCGCCGTCCTGACGACCGGCTCGGTGCGCAGCTCCTCGCGCAGGCCGGCCAGCTCGTCGTCGTCGATCAGGCCCCTGCCGAGCTTCCTGGCGGCCTGCCTGGCCAGGGCGTTGAGCACGGACCTGACGAACAGCGAGCGCGCCTGGTTGTGCGGGCGGCGCGAGCGGGCGGCCTTGTTCCTGGCCGCCTCGAGCATGGAACGGTCGATGGTGAGCGTGTAGCGGCCGAGGGTGAGCTCCACGGGCTTGCGCGGGACGCGCTGCCGGTCGCGGACGGCCCGCTCCAGCACCGCCGCCATGCGCAGGTCGCCCTTGACCGCCGCCACCTCGGGACGCTCGCGGACGGTGGTGGTCAGGCCCGGATAGAGCTCGCCGACCGTCGAGAGCAGCACGTCGGTCTCGCCCAGGGAGGGCAGCACCTGCTCGATGTAGCGCAGGAAGGTGAGGTTGGGCCCGAGGATGAGCACGCCGCGGCGTTCCAGGCGCTCGCGGTGGGTGTAGAGCAGGTAGGCGGCCCGGTGCAGGGCGACGACGGTCTTGCCGGTGCCGGGGCCGCCCTGCACGACCAGCACGCCGTTCAGGTCGGCGCGGATGACGCGGTCCTGCTCGGACTGGATGGTGGCCACGATGTCGCGCATGCGCCCGGTGCGCCGCTCGTCGAGCGCGGCCAGCAGCGCGGCCTCGCCGTTGAGGGTGGCGCGGTCGTCGTCGCTGAGCGCGTCGAGGTCGAGCAGGTCGTCGTCGACGCCGACCACGGCCCGGCCCTTGGTCTGCAGGTGGCGGCGCCTGGTCACGCCCATGGGCGCGGCGGGGGTGGCGCGGTAGAACGGCTGGGCCACGGGGGCCCGCCAGTCGATCAGCAGGCGTTCCTGCTCGTCGTCGGTGAGGCCGAGCTTGCCGATGTAGAGTCTGCCCTCGTCGACGTGGTCGAGGCGGCCGAAGACCAGGCCGCGCTCGACGGCCCAGAGCCTGGCCAGGCGGGAGGCGTACATCTCGGCGAAGGTGTCGCGTTCCGACCTGTTCTGCATCGTTCCGACGGCGCCGGCGGCCAGCACGTCCTTGAGCTGGCGCTGGGTACGGTCGCGCAGTACGTCGAGGCGGTCGTACAACCGGGTGACGTGCTGCTGTTCTCTGGCGAGCTCGGTTTGACGAGTCACCGCCGCACCATTATTATTGTTAATGGGATACTCCGGGCCATTCTCTGCTATTTCCGACAAAGGACGAGATTAGCACGCCTGTTGAGGCACTCCCATCTTTCCCTGCATCGCTCCCTTCCGCATACGGTCACGGCTTGGTTTCACCTCTTGACCGGGGTCGCTGGAACCTTCTACGTTCACATCGAGTTAGGAAACTTTCCTAACTTCGAGTGAAGGAGCGAACGTGAGCGGTCCGGTTCCGGGGACTCCCAGTCTGCTACGTGCGATCAACGACCGCGCGGCCCTGCAGGCGCTCCTCGAGCGCGGCCCGCTGACCCGGCCCGAGATCGGCACCCTGACCGGCCTGTCCAAGCCGACGGCCTCCCAGCTGCTGTCACGGTTGCAGGAGGCCGGGCTGGTGGTGCTCGACGGCATCAGGGAGGGCCTGCCGGGGCGTACGGCGGAGGTCTACCGCATCAACCCGGCGGCGGCCTATGTCGGCGCTCTGGACGTCACCCCCGACAGGATCGAGGCGCGCGTCGCCGACATCACCGGCGCGACCGTGGGCGAGTACACGCTGCCCACGCCGCGCCGTCCCGGCGGGGACCTGGTGGAGCGGCTGCGGACGGCGCTCGACGGAGCGGGCCCGCCCGGACCGCTGCGCCGGATCGTCATCGGCGTGCAGGCGGCGATCGACCCCTCCACGGGCAGGCTCGGCTACGCCACGGCCAAGGACATGCCAGGCTGGCAGATCGCCGACCTGGTCCCGACGCTGAGCGACGGCCTGGGTGTGCCGGTGTCGGTGGAGAACAACGTCAACCTGGTGGCGCTGGCCGAGCAGTCGCACGGAGCCGCGCACGGCACGTCCGACTTCGTGCTGCTCTGGGCCGACGAGGGCATCGGCTCGGCCATCGTGCTGGGCGGGCGGATGCACAGGGGCGCCACCGGCGGCGCGGGCGAGGTCGGCTACATGCCCACCCCCGGCGCGCCGACGGCCCGCGAGGCCGGGCGCTACGCCAACCACGGCTACCAGGCGCTCACGGGCGGCCCCGCCGTGCTGAAGCTGCTGCGCTCGTACGGCGTGCGCGGCACGGACTTCCGCCAGGCCATCGCGAACGCGGTGCGCGCGGCGGACGGCGGCGGGCAGAAGGCCGACGACGCCAGGGCGGGGCTGCGCGACATCGCGGCCCGGCTGGCGGTGGGCCTGGCGGCCATCACCTCCGTCCTCGACCCGGGCCTGATCGTGCTGACCGGCGGCGTCGTGCTGTCGGGCGGCGAAACCCTGCGCGAGCTGGTCGAACACGAACTGCACGCGCTCACCATCCCGCGACCCCAGCTGCGCCTGTCGACCGTCGAAGGCAACCCCGTCCTCGCCGGCGCGCTCGACCTCGCCCTGGACACCGTCCGCGACGAGGTCTTCGGCTCCACGGTTCCCCTGCCATGAGGAGGCACCCCCTGTGCGCTTCGTTCCCCTGGCCGTCGCAGGGCTAGCGGCCCTGTCGCTGGCCGCCTGCACCGCCGGCAAGGAGGGCGGCCCCGCCCTCGGCTCCCAGCCCAAACCGTCAGACACCGCGCCGTCGGCGCTGCCCGCCACCACGATCGAGCTGTGGCACGGCTTCTCCGCCGACTCGGAGGTGAAGGCGTTCACCGACGCCATCGCCGGTTTCAACAAGAAGTACCCGCAGATCACCGTGAAGCTGGTCAAGGGCGTCCAGGACGAGCAGATCACCCAGGCCGTGCGCGGTGGCCGGCCGCCGGACGTGGCCTCGTCCTTCACCACCGACTCGGTCGCCGCGTGGTGCAAGAGCGGCGTCTTCCAGGACCTCACCCCGGTGATCAAGCAGGACGGCGTCGACCTGTCGGTCATGCCCGCCGTGGTCAACGACTACACCCAGTACGAGGGCAAGCGGTGCGTGATGCCGCTGCTGACCGACGCCTACGGCCTGTACTACAACAAGGCGCTGATGAAGGGCCACCAGCCGCCCAAGACGCTGTCGGAGCTGACCAAGCTGGCCAAGGAACTGACGGTGCGGGACCCCGACGGCACGATCAAGGTGGCCGGCTTCATCCCCAGCGCGCAGTACTACGAGAACACCCCCGGCCACTGGGCCCCCATGGTCGGCGCCAAGTGGACCAACCCCGACGGCACCTCGGCGATCGGCTCGGACCCCGCCTGGAAGAAGCTGCTGACCTGGCAGAAGGAGCTCATCGACTGGTACGGCCACGCCAACCTGGAGAAGTTCCGCAAGTCGCTGGGTGACGAGTTCTCCGCCAACCACCCCTTCTACAAGAACAAGATCGCCATGGCGATCGACGGCGAGTGGCGGGTGGCGATGCTCGCCAACGAGGCGCCGAAGATCGACTACGGCACCGCGCCGATGCCGGTCGACGACGCCAAGCCCGACCTGTACGGCGGTGGCTTCACCGCCGGCACCGTGATCGGCGTGCCGAAGGGCGCCAAGCACCCCGAGGCGGCGTGGGCGCTGGTGAAGTACCTGAGCACCGACACCGACGCGCTGGTCACGCTGGCCAACGCGATCCGCAACGTGCCGACCACCACGGCCGCGCTGCAGTCGCCGCAGCTGAAGAAGGACGAGCACTTCCAGACCTTCCTCGACATCTTCGCCAACCCGAAGACCATCACGATCCCGGCCCACGTCAACAGCACGTTCAACCAGGAGGCGCTGCAGTCCTTCATCGCCTCGTGGGAGAAGGGCTCCGCCAAGGACCTGGACGCCGGCCTGGCGGGCGTGGACAAGACCATCAACGACAAGCTGAAGCTGTCGGGCGGCTGATCCCATGGCCGCGCGCTCGCTCAGGCGCAGGGAGGGCCTGCGGGCCCTCCTGTGGCTGGCTCCCTGGCTGGTGGGCTTCTCGGTGCTGTTCGCCTACCCGCTGCTGGCCACCGCCTACTTCTCCTTCTTCAAC
This sequence comes from Nonomuraea sp. NPDC000554, assembly GCF_040300065.1. Lineage (NCBI taxonomy): Bacteria > Bacillati > Actinomycetota > Actinomycetes > Streptosporangiales > Streptosporangiaceae > Nonomuraea > Nonomuraea sp. NPDC000554. The sequence goes on from NZ_JBEPDC010000054.1 coordinate 9,174, forward strand.
TACGACCTGTTCACGCTGAAGTTCACCGGCCTGGACAACTACCGCTACTTCCTGCAGGACGAACGGGCCTGGCTGTCCATCAGGAACACCGCCTGGCTGGTCGTGTTCATGGTGCCCGCCCAGGTGCTGTTCGCGCTGGGCGTGGCGCAGCTGGTCACCAAGCTCAAGGCCGGGGTCGGCTTCTTCCGCACCGTGTTCTACCTGCCGGCGCTGGTGCCGGTGACAGCCGGGACGGTCGCGTTCGTCTTCCTGATGAACCCCTCGACCGGGCCGGTCAACCACCTTCTCGACCTGGTCGGCATACAGGGGCCCGACTGGTTCGGCGACAAGGACTGGTCCAAGCCCGGTCTGACGCTGCTGGCCATGTGGAGCGTCGGCAACCTCATGGTGATCTTCCTGGCGGCCCTCCTGGACGTCCCCAGGCACCTGTACGAGGCGGCGGCCATCGACGGCGCGGGCGGCTGGCGGCAGTTCCGCAGCGTCACGCTGCCGACGATCCGGCCCGTGCTGATGTTCTCCATCGTCACCACCGTGATCTACACGCTGCAGTACTTCACCCAGGCGATGATCGCGGCCCGGGTGGCCTCGGGCGTCACCGACGCGCCCGGCACGGCGTTCGTCCCCGGTTATCCGGAGATGTCCACGCTGACGCTGCCGCAGTGGCTGTTCCAGGCGGGCTTCCGCGACTACTCCATGGGCTACGCCTGCGTGCTGGCCCTGGTGCTGTTCGCCGCGTCGATGCTCTTCACGCTCGTCCTGCTGCGCCAGTTCCGCGGCTTCGAGGAGGTCTCGTCGTGAGTGCCACACTGGTCGCCGCGCCCGAGCGCGCCGCCGTCCACCGGTCTCGGGGGCGGCGCCGCACCAGGACGGCGCTGTACTGGATCGCCACCCACGCCGTGGCCACGGGGCTGGCCGTCGCCTTCCTCGGGCCGCTGGTGTTCGTCCTGTTCACCGCGGTGATGAGCGACAACCAGACGCTGACCGACGAGCTGCTGCCGCACACCTGGAACTGGGAGAACTTCGCCGAGGTGTTCGCCCGCTCGCCGCTCCTGCTGTGGCTGCGCAACACCCTGCTGTATGCCGGGCTCGGGACGCTGTTCACGCTGCTGTCGTCGATCCCGGTGGCGTACGCGCTGGCGCGGTTCCGCTTCCGGGGGCGCAGGCTGGCGTTCCTGCTGGTCATCACCATGATGATGCTGCCGCCCCAGGTCATCGCGGTGCCGGTCTACCTCATCTGGGCGCGCTTCGAGCTGACCGGGACGCTGTGGCCGCTCATCCTGCCGATGCTGCTGGGTGACGCGTTCTCCATCTTCCTGCTGCGGCAGTTCCTCATCACGATCCCGCGCGAGTACACCGACGCCGCCCGGGTGGACGGCTGCTCCGACTTCAGGACGCTGCTGCGGGTGATCCTGCCGATGGCCAGGCCGGGCATCGTGGCGGTCGGGCTGTTCCAGTTCTTCTACTGCTGGAACGACTACTACGGGCCGCTGCTGTACGCCTCCACCGACCTGGACAGCTGGACGCTGTCGGTGGGCCTGGCCTCGTTCAAGGCGCTGCACCACGTCCAGTGGAACCTCACCATGGCGGCCACGCTGCTCGTCATGGCGCCGGTGATCATCGTGTTCTTCTTCGCCCAGAAGGTCTTCATCGAGGGCGTGACGCTGACAGGAGTGAAGGGTTGAAACTCGCCGTAATCGGGGGCGGCTCGACGTACACGCCGGAGCTCGTCGACGGGTTCGCCCGGCTCAGGGACGAGCTGCCCGTCACGGACATCGCCCTGATAGATCCGAACGCGTCCAGGCTGGAGCTGGTGGCCGGGATGGCGCGCAGGATGCTGGCCCACGCCGGGCATCCGGCCCGGGTGCTGGCCACCGCCTCCGTCGAGGAGGGGGTGGCGGGCGCGGACGCCGTGCTGTTCCAGCTCCGCGTCGGCGGGCAGGCGGCGCGCAACGTCGACGAGACGCTGCCGCTGCGCTGCGGCTGCGTCGGCCAGGAGACGACCGGCGCGGGCGGCCTGGCCAAGGCGCTGCGTACCGTCCCGGTGGTGCTGGAGCTGGCCGAGACGGTCCGCAGGCACGCCCCCGGCGCGTGGATCGTGGACTTCACCAACCCTGTCGGCATCGTCACCAGAGCGCTGCTGGACGCCGGGCACCGGGCGATCGGGCTGTGCAACGTCGCGATCGGCTTCCAGCGGCGCGCCGCCGCCGCGCTGGGCGTCGAGCCGTCGCGCGTCTCGCTCGGCCACGTCGGGCTCAACCACCTGACCTGGGAGCGGGCCGTCTACCTGGACGGCGTGGACGTGCTGCCCGCGCTGCTCGGCAAGCACGTCGAGGAGCTCGCCGAGGGCCTCGGCCTGCGGCCCGGCCTGCTGACCAGGCTCGGCGCGGTGCCGTCCTACTACCTGCGCTACTTCTACGCGCACGACCAGGTGGTGGAGGAGCAGCGGGCCCAGCCGTCGCGGGCGGCGGAGGTGGCGGCCATGGAGGAGCGGCTGCTGGAGATGTACGCCGACCCCGCCGTGGTCGAGAAGCCGGAGCTGCTGTCGCAGCGGGGCGGCGCGTTCTACTCCGAGGCGGCGGTCGCGCTGATCGCCTCGCTGCTGGGCGACCGGGGCGACGCGCAGGTGGTGAACGTCCGCAACGGCGGCACGCTGCCCTTCCTGGACGACGACGCGGTCATCGAGGTGCCCGCCACCATCACCGCCGCAGGGGCCGTCCCGCTGCCGGTGCCGGCGGTGGAGCCGCTGTACTCGGGGCTGATCGCGCACGTGTCGGCGTACGAGAGGCTGGCGCTCGACGCGGCGTTGCACGGCGGCGCGGACCGGGTCCGCGACGCGCTGCTGGCCCACCCGCTGATCGGCCAGGACGCGATCGCCGAAGAGCTGACGGACCTGCTGCTGGAGGCCAACCGCGCCCACCTGCCGTGGACGGTGGGCTAGTGGAGCGCCGCAGGCTCGTCCTGGCCGTCGACGGCGGCAACAGCAAGACCGACGTGGCGGTGGTCGCGGACGACGGCGAGGTCCTGGCCACGGGGCGATCGGGCCCGTTCGCCCCGCAGAGCGACGGGGTGGCGGCGGCGGTCGACGAGGTGGAGGAGGCGGTGCGCCAGGCGGTCGCGGGGGCGTCACCCGGCGGATGCGTGGACGCGGGGTTCGACCACGTGGCCGCCTACCTGGCCGGGGCGGACCTGCCGGTGGAGGAGGAGGCGCTGGCGCGGGAGTTCGCCGCCAGGGGCTTCGGCCCGGACATCGTGGTGCGCAACGACACTTTCGCCCTGCTACGGGCGGGGGCGTCGGCGCCGTGGGGCGTGGCCGTGGTGTGCGGGGCGGGCATCAACGCGGTCGGCGTCGCCCCCACCGGGGAGGTCGCCCGCTTCCCCGCGCTGGGACGCCTCAGCGGCGACTGGGGCGGCGGCCTGGGCGTGGCTGAGGAGGCGCTGTGGCACGCGATCCGCGCCGAGGACGGCCGGGGGCCGGCCACCACGCTGACGACGCTGGTCAAGGCCCACTTCGGCACGGCCACCGTCGAGGACCTGGTGCTCGCCCTGCACTTCGGCCACCTGGACGCGGACCGGCTGCACGAGCTGACGCCGGGCGTCTTCGCCGCCGCGGCCGACGGCGACGCGGTGGCCCTGTCACTGGTGGAACGCCAGGCGGAGGAGGTGACGGTGCTGGCCGAGGTGTGCCTGCGCCGCCTCAACCTGCTGGAGACGCCCACGGAGGTGGTGCTCGGCGGCGGCATCCTGACCGCCAGGGACCCGCTCCTGACTCCCCTGCTGGACAGCGCCTTCGCCGACAGGGCGCCGCGCGCCAAGCTCATCGTGGCGGACGTCCCCCCGATCATGGGGGCCGCGCTGAACGGCCTGGAGCGCCTCGGGGCGACGGAGGCCGCCATGGCCCGCCTGCGCGCCCGCTACGAGCGCCCCTGACGGCGGCCCGCCCGGCGCGACCGCGCGCCGGGCGCTCCAACCTGGCCGGGCGCGTCAGCGGCCCTCCAGCAGCTCCCTGACCCGGTCGCGGACCTGGGGCGTGTCGAGCCCGCGGACGGTCAGCGTGGTGCGGCGGCGCAGGACGTCGTCGGCCGTGGCCGCCCACTCGTGGTCGCGGGCGTACAGCGCCTGCGCCCAGATGTCGGGGCCGTCGGGGTGGATGCGCTCCCCCAGCGCGGGATCGTCGCGGATGAGCCTGGCCAGGTCGAACGCGATCGACCCGTAGTGGGTGGCCAGGTGCCGGGCGACGAGCGGGTCCATCCGGGCGCCCGGCTCGCGGTCGGACCACAGCCGCATCGCGACCGCGTCGGGGCTGGCCAGGCCCGGCAGCGGCATGGCGGGCAGGATGGCCGCCAGGTCGTCCCCCAGGGGGCGGCCCGGCAGGTGGGCGAGCGTGTCGAGGACGAGCTTGCCGATGTGCCGGTAGGTGGTCCACTTGCCGCCGGCGACCGACAGCATGCCGCCCCTGCCGCGCGTCAGCACGGTCTCCCGCTTGGCGGACGCCACCGCGCCCGGCCCTCCGGGCAGCACGCGCAGCCCGGCGAAGCAGTAGGTGAGGTCCTCGCGCCGCAGCTGCCCGTCCTGGACGGCGTGCCCGGCCTCGTCGAGGATCTGGGCCACGTCCGCGTCGGTGGCGCGCACGTCGGCGGGGTCGCCCTCGTAGGCCTCGTCGGTGGTGCCGAGCAGGAGGTGGTCCTCCCAGGGGATGGCGAAGGAGACCCGGTACTTGTCGATCGGGACGGTGAGCGCGGCCTTCCACGGCTCGTGGCGGCGCATGACCAGGTGGGCGCCCTTGGACAGCCGGATGCTGGGCGCGGCGCCGGGGTCCTCCATCCGGCGCAGGTGGTCGACCCACGGGCCGGTCGCGTTCAGCACGAGCCGGGCGTTCACCCCGAACTCGGCGCCGTCGAGGCGGTCGCGCAGGTCGGCTCCCGTGACGGTGCCGCCCACGGTGCCGCCGGTCTTGCGCAGCCCGACGACCTCCGCGTGGTTGAGCACGACCGCGCCCGCGTCGACCGCGGCCCGGACCGTCATCACCGCGACCCGGCTGTCGTTCATCTGGTGGTCGCCGTAGACGGCGGCGGCCCGCAGCCCCTCCGCCTTCAGCGCGGGCACCTTCGCCAGGGCCTGGTTCGGCGTGATCACCTTCCCGAGGCCGTCGCCGAACACCGACAGCGCCGAGTACAGGAAGACGCCCGCGCCCAGCTTGGCGGCGCCGTGCGGCCCGCCGCGGTAGATCGGCACCACGAACGTGAGCGGCTTGACCAGGTGCGGCGCGACGTCGGCGGCCAGCGCCCGCCGCTCGCGGTGGTTCTCCGCGACGAGCCTGACGTTGCCGGTCTGCAGGTAGCGCAGCCCGCCGTGGACGAGCTTGGACGACGCGCTGGACGTGGCCCCGGCGAAGTCGCCCGCCTCGACCATGGCGACGCGCAGCCCGGCCTGCGCGGCCATCCAGGTGACGGAGGTGCCGAGGATGCCGCCGCCGATGACGAGCAGGTCGTAGGTGGTGGTGGACAGCTCCTGCCGGGTCTCCGCGCGGGTGGCGGAGTACGCGGCGGGTGTGGTGGGGGAGGTCATGGCGTGCTCCAGTCGAGGCTGCGTTCGATGGCCTTGCGCCAGTTGCGATGCTCTCTGTCGCGGACGTCCTGGCTGACCTGCGGGCGCCATTCGGCGGCCTTGTGCCAGTTGGCGCGCAGGCTGTCGGTGTCGGGCCAGTAGCCGGTGGCCAGGCCGGCGGCGTAGGCGGCGCCCAGGCAGGTGGTCTCGGCGACCATCGGCCGTACCACCGGCACGGCCAGCACGTCGGCCAGGATCTGCATGAGCAGGTTGTTGGCGGTCATCCCGCCGTCGGCGCGCAGCGAGGTGAGCGCGAGCCCGGCGTCGGCGTTCATCGCGTCGACCACCTCGCGGGTCTGCCAGGCCGTCGCCTCCAGCACCGCCCGCGCGATGTGCCCCTTGGTGACGAACCCGGTCAGCCCGGCGATGACGCCGCGGGCGTCGGAGCGCCAGTGCGGCGCGAACAGCCCGGAGAAGGCGGGGACGAAGTAGCAGCCGCCGTTGTCGTCGACCGTCGCGGCGAGCGTCTCGATCTCGGCGGCGCTGGAGATCAGGCCGAGGTTGTCGCGCAGCCACTGCACCAGCGACCCGGTGACCGCGATCGAGCCTTCCAGCGCGTACGTGGCGGGCGCGTCGCCGATCTGGTAGCCGACGGTGGTGAGCAGCCCGTGCTTGGACGTGACGGGCTCGGCGCCGGTGTTCATCAGCAGGAAGCTGCCCGAGCCGTAGGTGCTCTTGGTCTCGCCGGGCTCGAAGCAGGTCTGCCCGAACAGGGCGGCCTGCTGGTCGCCGAGCGCCGCCGCCACCGGCACGCCGCCGTCGGCCGTGCCGTACACCTCGGCGGACGGGCGGATCTCCGGCAGCATCGCGCGGGGCACGCCGAACGCGGCGAGCAGTTCGTCGTCCCAGCTCAGCGTGCGCAGGTTCATCAGCATGGTGCGGCTGGCGTTGGTGACGTCGGTGACGTGGCGGCCGGTGAGCTTCCAGATCAGCCAGCTGTCGACGGTGCCGAACAGGACCTCGCCCCGCTCGGCCCGCTCGCGCAGCCCCGGCGTCTCGTCCAGCAGCCAGCGGATCTTGGGGCCGGCGAAGTAGGTGGCGAGCGGCAGCCCGGCCCGCTCGCGGAACAGCTCCTCGTATTCGGCCAGGGAGCGGACGAGGGCGTCGGTGCGGGTGTCCTGCCAGACGACGGCGTTGGTCACGGGCCGTCCGGTGCGGCGGTCCCACAGCACGGTGGTCTCGCGCTGGTTGGTGATGCCGAGCGCGACGAGCTGGCCCGGGTCGATGCCGCTGCCCGCGACCGCGTCGGCCAGCACCGTCTGGACGGCCTGCCAGATCTCGGTGGGATCGTGCTCGACCCAGCCGGGCCTCGGGAAGATCTGCCGGTGCTCGCGCTGCGCGACGGAGACGATCCGGCCGTCGCGGTCGAACACCATGCACCGGCTGGACGTGGTGCCCTGGTCGATGGCGGCGACGTAGTGCGGTCGAGGCACGGGGTTCCTCACTTCAGCTTGTTCGGCATTGCCGAACACAGGGGGTAGATAATCATCGGCTGAGGTCTCGGGTGATGGCACGGGCGGCGTCGCGGACGTAGGAGACGACGTCCATGCGGGGCTCACCGCCCTCGGCGAGGCGTTCGAGCGCGCCCCTGACGCCGATCGCCCCCACGGTGACCGCGCGGCGGTCCCTGATCGGGGCGGCGATGGAGACCTCGCCCTCGACCAGTTCCTCCACCTCGGCGGCCCAGCCCCTGCCGCGTACCAGCTCCAGGTCCTTGGCCAGGTCGTCGGGGGCGACCAGGGTGCGCCCCGTGAACGCGGGCAGCGGCTCGGCCGGCGCCTCGCCGTACGGGTCGTAGGCGAGCAGCACCTTGCCGAGCGCGGTGGCGTGCGCGGGCAGCATGGTGCCGACCTGAAGGACCTGCATGCTGTCGTCGGGCCTGAACACGTGGTGGACGACGAGCACGCCGCCCTCGTGCAGGGTGCCGATCCACACGCTCTCCCTGCTGCGCCCGGCCAGCGCGTCGGCCCAGTTCAGCGAGCGGGTGCGCAGCTCGTTGACGTCGAGGTAGCTGCTGCCGAGATGCAGCAGGGTGCCGCCGAGCCGGTAGCGGCCGGTGGTGGCGTCCTGCTCGACGAAGCCGACGTGGACCAGCGTGCGCAGGATGCCGTGCAGCGTGCCCTTGGGCAGGCCCATCGCGCGGGCCAGCTCGGCCACGCCCAGCTCGCGCGGCCCCGAGGCGAGCAGCCGCAGGATGCCGGCGGCGCGTTCCACGGACTGGATCGTCTCTCCCACGCCGCCGACTCTATCGTGGTTCGGCATTGCCGAACAGTCAGGCCAGATTTTCCTCGCCGGGAGGCTCCGCCAGCTCGGGGGCGCGGTGCTCGTACGGGGTGCTCAGCACCACCGTGGTGCGGGTGGAGACGTTCGCCGAGGCGCGGATGTGCTGGAGCAGCTCCTCCAGCGCCACGGGCGAGGCCACCCGGACCTTGAGGATGTAGCTCTCGTCACCGGCGACGCTGTGACAGGCCTCGATCGCGGTCAGGTGGGCCAGCCGCACGGGGGCGTCGTCGGGCGCGGCCGGGTCGATCGGCTTGATCGACACGAACGCCGTCAGCGGCAGCCCGACCGCGTCGTAGTCGACGACGGCGGCGTAGCCGCGCACGACACCGCGCTTCTCCAGGCGGCGGACCCGCTGGTGCACGGCCGACACGGACAGGCCGGTCTCCCTGGCCAGGTCGGTGAAGCTCATCCGGCCGTCCGCTGCCAGCAGCGTGACGATCCGGCGGTCGATCTCCTCCATCGGTCAAAGGTAGCCGGTGATGGTCACGACATGGTCCCGACGGGGGTGGGGCCCGACCGCATCGCGTGCTCGACCAGCGTGATGAGCACCTCCCTGCCCGAGGCGCGCTTGCGGGCGTCGCAGCGCACGATCGGGATCTCCGGCTCCAGTTCGAGGGCCTGGCGCACGTCGCCGACCGTGACGGTCCTGGCGCCGTCGAAGCAGTTCAGCGCCACCACGAACGGCGTCTCGCGGCGCTCGAAGTAGTCGATGGCGGGGAAGCTGTCGGCCAGGCGGCGCGTGTCGGCCAGCACCACGGCCCCGAGCGCGCCCATGGCCAGCTCGTCCCAGACGAACCAGAACCGTTCCTGGCCGGGGGTGCCGAACAGGTACAGCATGTAGTCGTCGCGGATGGTGATACGGCCGAAGTCCATGGCCACGGTCGTGGTCGGCTTGGACTCGACGCCCGACAGGTCGTCGATGTGCGTGCCGACGTGTGTCAGCGCCTCTTCCGTACGGAGGGGGCGCGTCTCGGACACGGCCCCCACCATGGTGGTCTTTCCCACGCCGAACCCACCCGCGATCAGGATCTTGATCGCCGTCGGCAGCCGCCAGCGGTCAGAGCGACCGAAGTCCATCGAGCACCGCCATGGTCAGTGGTACCTGTCAAGGCGCGAAGAAAGGTCATTCCCGCGTCCTCAGCACCGGGCCACCCTAGCAACGCCACAAATTCCACTCAAGCCACAATCCATCTCATGAATCAATATGTCACAGTTTGTCGGTTATCGCAGGCACTTGAGAAGATTTATCGCTCAACAGTCAAGGGGTCTGTCAAGTCGGCGGCGCCGTCAGCCCGCGCCGATCGCGACGAACGAGACGTCGTCGCCCCGGGCCTGGCACAGCGCCTCGGCCAGGCTCAGCCCGCGCCGTAACCCGTCGTGCAGGCCGACCATGACGGGCACCGCCGTCTCGTCGTTCACCGGGACCACGCTGGCGACGATGCCCGCCGTGCCCAGGCGCAGCAGCGCGGTGGCCAGCCCGAGCAGCTCGTCGGCGCCGACCGCGGCCATCTGGCCGGAGTCGCAGCTCGACAGCACCAGCCGGTACGGGGCGCGGCGCAGCCGTTCCAGGTCGTAGCCGGTGAGCGGGCCGTCGTCCAGCAGCAGGGACGAGAACAGCGGGCTGTCGGCCCTGAACGTGCCGTGCGCGGCGACGTGCGCCAGCAGGCAGCCGTCGATCGCGTCGAGCACGGCGCGGGTGGTGGACGAGCCGCCGCCCAGGACGGTCGGCCGTGCAGGGGCCTCGTCGTACAGCCCGGCGATGACGCGTACCTCCTGCTCGGCGTTGGCCACCTCGGGCCCGCGAACGAGGACGATCGAACCGTCGCCTGGCCGCTCGGCCGCCTGCGCGCGCAGCCACGCGCCCGCCGACGGGGCGATGCTGAAGACCCTGCGCCGCAGCGACGGCAGCAGCCCCCACGGGGCCTCGTGCAGCCTGCTCGGCGGCACCACCACGACGGGACCGTCGCCGAGCCTGCCCGCCACCGGCCCGAGCACGCTCGCCTCCAGTCTGGCGCCCAGCTCGGCGAGCGCGGCCCGGTCCGGCCGCCGCTCGTAGGCGAGCCGGCGCAGCCGGGAGCGGGCGAACTCGATCTCGGCGACGGCCGTGGCGGCGGGCCCGACGGCGAACCGGCGCACCCGGCCACCCCCGCAGAGCAGCACGTACAGGACAGCGTCGACGATCACCAGCTCGGCCAGGCACCCGTCGCCGAGCGCGGCCAGGATCTGCTCCGCGCCCGGCCCGCGCTCCCCCTGGCCCGCCGCGCCGCGCACGTGCAGGGTTCCGGCCCTGACCTGGGCTTCGAGGCGGGCACGGTCGCGTTCCAGCGTCGCCGCGGACGCCGCGCCGCTGGAGCGGGCCACCGCCAGCCGGTGGTCGGTGTCGCGCAACGCGGCGAGCCTGGCCAGCAGCTCGGGGTTCTCCGGCGGCCGGACGGCGGGCACAGCCAGCGCGGTGGCCCGCCACCGTTCGGTCCAGGCCAGCAGCCCGCGGCTGCGGCCGGAGCGCAGCGACTGCCGCCGGGCCAGCGTGGCCAGCTCGGCGCCCTGCGCGGTGACCAGGGCGCGCAGCTCCGAGGAGCCGAGCGTGAGCCGGTGCTCCTCGATGAGCGCCAGCCCGGCCCGGCAGGCGCGCAGCAGGCGGCGCGGCTGCCCCGCCGCCTCAGCGCGCAGCGCCTCGGCCAGCCAGCCGCCCGCCCTGGACGTGGCCGGCCCCCGGTGCCTGGCCGACGCCGCGGCCGACAGATGCTCCTCGGCCTGGCGCCCGCGCCCCAGCGCGAGCGCGGCACGGCCCGCGAGCAGGTGCGCCTGCCACACCTCGGGCGAGCCCAGCCTGGCCAGCCTGGCGGCCAGCCGCCGGGCGTCGGCCAGCAGCCTCGGCGACGCCCCGCCCTCCGCGAGCCCCGCCTGGACGAGGATGAGCCGGGCGTGCTCGGCCCACCAGGCGCGGCGCTGCCCGGCGAACAGCCCGATGGCCTCCTCCGCGCGGCTCCTCGCGGCGGCGGGGTCGCCGGCGGCGAGCGCGGCCCTGGCCGCGATGAGCAGCAGCTCGGCCCGCATCGTGGCCTGCCCGCGCAACCTGGCCAGCAGGGCCAGCCCCGTGTCGGCCTGCTCGAGCGCGTCGCGGGCCAGCCCGGCGGCGAGCAGGACCGCGCACCGGTCGGCGACCAGGTCGAACATCGGGATTCCGAGCTCCTTGAAGCGCCGGTCGGCCTCGTCCAGGAACTCCAGTGCGACGGGTAGGTCACCGGAGCGGAAGGCGACGACGCCGCGGTTCTGCACCGCCACGACCGAGTCGTGCTCCTGGTTGGTGGTGGCGAACATCCGCTGGGCCGCGCGGAAGTCGGCGTCGGCCGACCCCACCGCGCCCAGCGCCAGGTTGACGTGGCCGCGCAGGGTCAGCGCGCGGGCGGCCCACACGGTGTCGCCGGCGTCGAGCAGCGCGGGGGTGGCCAGGCCCAGGTCGTCGAGGGCCTCGCGGTGCCAGCCGACGATCCAGCGGGCCCCGGCGCGGCGGAACAGCACCCGCGCCCACGTGGTGCCGTCGGCTGCGCTCACAGCCTTGTCCACGGCCTTGTCCACGGAGTCGTCCACGGTTCTGTCGGCCGCTCTGTCGGCGGCCTTGTCGGCGGCTCTGTCGAGGGCGGCCAGCCCGGGGCGGGTGCGTCCGTGCCGCAGCAGCGCGATGCCGAGCGTGGCCAGCACGTCGGCCTCACGGTCGGGCGAGCCCGCCCGCCTGGCCAGCCGCACGGCGTGGCGCAGCTCGACGATCGCCGACTCGGGCGCGCCGAACTCCCGGTGCAGGATGCCGAGCGCCTGACGGGCGATCGACAGCTCGTACGGCCCGCGCCCGTCGGACAGCATGGCCCTGGCGGCCTTCAGCGCGTCCTGGGGGCGGGCGAAGACCATGGCCAGCAGGTCGTGCGGATCGGCCGGAATCAGGGGGCTACGGGCCGTTCCAGACACTTTACAGATGGTAGGGCGGAGGTTGTCAGACGTCCACGTGTCTGGTGTATCAACCAGGAGCGTCCGCACTCATTACCGGCAGGACGTAAACGCTTCCCGAGAAGGAACCGAACATGAGCACACCGGACGTCTCCCCCGACGATCGCTTCTGGCGGCAGCTCGACGTGGTGAACGCGGCGCTGCCCCCCGGGCAGCGCGCCGTGGCCGGGCCGCGGGGCGCCTCCCCCGGGTCAGCGGTCCGGCCCGAGTACGCCCACCTCGCCGACCACGTCCTGGTCCGCGCCGACGACGAGAGCCGGTCCAGGGCGCTCATCCAGCAGAACTTCGCGGACGCCGCGCCTGCCGCCGTGGTCTGGCCGCCGGAGCAGCATCGCGGGCGGGTCAGGACGCGCAGGCTGCACGTTCCCGGCAGGGACGCCCACGGCGTCGCCGAGACGCTCCAGGCCGGAGGGGTGGACGCCGCGCCCGTCCACCTCGTGTCGGTCGCAGGGGTGAACCTGTGCCCGGGCGACGAGCCGGTGCCCACCGCGGCCCCGCTCAGGCCGCCGCTCGGCGACCGCGCCCGGGGTGCGGGCGTGACGGTCACCGTGATCGACACCGGGCTGGTGCACGACTACCTCGACCACCCCTGGCTCGCGGCCAGCCCGGGAGTGCCGGCCATCCCGCAGGTCGGCGGCGACGTCACCACCCTCCTCGACGAGGTCGACGCCGACGGCGGCATCAAGCCCTACGTCGGGCACGGCACGTTCATCGCCGGCGTGCTGCGCTGCGTCGCGCCCGCCGCGGACGTGCGCGTCCACGACGGCTTCCCCTACGGCGGCGCCATCATGGAGGACGAGCTCGGCCTGCTCCTGCTGCAGATCCTCGACGAGCACGGCTGGCCCGACATCATCTCCCTGTCGGCCGGCACCCGGACCCAGGACGCGCTGACGCTGGTCGGCCTGTCCGACTTCGTGGACGAGCTGGCCGCGCACCCCGGCACGGTGCTGGTCGCCGCCGCGGGCAACGACGGCGGCACCGGCAAGTTCTGGCCGGCCGCGTTCGCCGACGAACCGGTGAACGCGCGGGGCGACGTCGTCGTCTCGGTCGGGGCGCTGCGCGAGGACGGCACCGGCCGGGCCTGCTTCAGCAACCACGGCAGCTGGGTGAAGACCTTCGCACCCGGAGAGCGCCTGGTCAACGCCTTCACGTCCGGCACGTACGCCTACCACTACCCGGCGGCGGGCTCCTGCCGCCACGCCAGCCCGGCGCTGTACGCCGGCTGCACCTGCGTCGCGCCTTTCAGCTCGGGCGACACGGAGAAGTTCACCGGGCTGTCGGCGTGGAGCGGCACCTCGTTCGCGACGCCGGTGATCGCCGGTCTGATCGCGGCCCGCATGTCAGAGGCCGGCGTCGGCTCCCGGCAGGCGGCCCTCGACGTCGTGGAGGGACGGGTGCCCGTGCCGGATCTCAGCGGTTCATGATTCTCCGGTTCCCCGTCCTGCGGCGTGCCACGAAATATCATGTCATTCCCGCTCGAAGTGAGGGAAGGACCGCCGTGGACGACACCGGAACCCTCGTCAAGGCCGCCGCAGGGGGTGACGCCGAGGCGTGGCTGGAGCTGTACCAGCGCTACACCGGGCTGGTGTGGGGCGTGGCCAGGGCCCACCTCGCGAACAGCGCCGACGCCCAGGACGTCTGCCAGACGACATGGTTCCGGTTGGCCGAGCACCTGACCAGGATCAGGGACCCGGAGCGAGTAGGCGCCTGGCTGGCCAGCACCGCCAGGCACGAAGCCCTGCGCGTGATCCGCACCAGCGGGCGGGCCACACCCGTCGGCGACGTGGAACTGCTGGGGCTCGACATCGACGAGCGCACGCCCGAACTGCTGTTCATCGAGGCGGAGGAGGCGCGCGACGAAGCGCGGCGAGAGGAACTGGTGTGGAGCGCCTTCCAGGAACTGGGAGAACGCTGCCGCCGCCTGCTGCGCATCCTCATCGCCTCGCCGCGACCCACCTACCAGGAGGTCGCGACGGGGCTCGGCATCGCCGTCGGCAGCGTCGGCCCCATCAGGGGGCGCTGCCTCAAACGGCTGGCAGTCCTCATCGGACGACGGGGAGTGACCGGGATTCCCGGATGACTGTTATGGACGATGGTTTCGAACTGGAAGAGGAACTACGCGCGATCGCCGAGCTGCTCGATCCCGTCCCGCCTGAGCTGTTCGAACACGCCATGCAGGCGTTCACGCTCAGGACGCTCGACGCCGAGCTGGCCGAGCTCACCTTCGACTCGTCCGACGCCGAACCGGCGACGCGGGTCAGAGGGGCCGCCCAGCCGCGGATGCTCACCTTCGAAGGGGGCGGCGTCGTGCTGGAACTGGAGCTGACGGACGCGGCGGGCGGCACCAGGATGGTGGGACGGCTGCTCAACGGCGGCCCCACCGAGATCGGGGTGCAGCGGCGCGAGGGCGTGGCCCGCATGCGCTCCGACGACCTCGGCCGTTTCACCGCCGAGTCGCTGGCCCGCGGCCCGCTCCGGTTACGTGTCACCCCCGACGGGGGCGACACGGTGGTCACCTCGTGGATCCTGATCTGACCAGGTGGTCGAGCACCTCCTGCGGTGAGCGCCGCAGGTCGAGGTAGGCGTCGAGGTGGAGCACGGCGAGGACCCGTTCCAGGTGCCCGCCGGCTCCGGCCAGGATGACCTGCCGGTGCTCCCGCTGCGCGCGCTGGTGGGCGCGCACGAAGACGTGGATCCCGCTGGAGTCGCAGAAGGTCAGCCGCGTGACGTCCACGAGCAGGACGGGGAGCCCGGTCTCGGTCATGAACTGGTCGACGGCCTGCTGCACCAGCGGGGCTTGCAGCAGGTCGAGCTCACCGGCCAGCCGCAGCTCGACGCAGTGGTCGTGACGGCGGGCCCGGACTTCGAACGCAGGCGTCGTGATGTGGCTCACCTGGGCCTCCGCGCGTCGATCACCCGAGGAAACCATCATCCCGCATCTCCCGTCGCCCCTGACAAGCAGCCCGCCAGTGACATTCGGGGACGCCTCCGGCAACCGCGGGGCCTCCCCGCCGCCTCGAGGGGGCCTCTGACACGGCTGGTTCCTTCGCTCGTCGGGACGGTCCTCGGTGACGCCGCGCCAGTCCCCTCCTCCGGCGCGGCGTCACCGTCCCCCCACGATGGATCGGTCAGGACGCCTCTCCCAGCTTGGCGGCGAGCGCGACCCGGGACCCGATCCCGAGCTTGGTGTAGATCTTGCTGATGTGGTATTCGACGGTCTTGACGCTGATCATCAGCTCGCGGGCGATCTGCCGGTTGGTCAGCCCTCCGGCCACCAGCGTCGCCGTGCTGAGCTCCTGCGGCGTCAGCCCCAGCCGTACCGTGGCCGGTGGTTCCAGCCCGCACGCCTCCAGCTCCTGGTCGCAACGGGCGGCCAGGGGGGCGGCGCCCAGCTTGCCGAAGATGGCCCGCGCGGCGTGCAGCCGCTCGGCGGCGGCCCGCCGCCGGCCCGTGCGGCGCAGCAGCCTTCCCAGGTCGAGCAGCGCCCGGCCCTCCTCCAGCGGCCACACCCCGCCCCGGACGAGGTCGAGGGCCGCCGCCAGGCTCTCCTCGGCCGCCGCCGGAGCGTTCCTGGCAGCGAGCAGGAGCCCGCGCAGCCTGGCCGGCTGCGGCCCGGCCAGCGCGGAGAGCCGGCTCTCGGCCTCGTCCAGACGGCCTTCGGCGATGAGCCCCTCGACCAGCCCCGGCCACGGGTCGGGCGCGAACGGCCCGCCCCGCTCGGGCCCGAGCACCGCCATCGCCTGCCCGGCGGGCATCTCACCCAGCAGCATCATCGCCAGGTCGGCCTGCTGCTCGCCGAGCGGGTGGCGCAGGCGGCGGGCCCAGGCGCGGGCCGCGGTGGCGTGCGCGAGCGCCCGTCCGTGCTCGCCCTGGGCCTCCAGCGGCGCCACGCACGCCACCTCCAGCAGGGGCAGCAGCCAGAGCTGGCCGAGCTGCCGCGCCTCCGCCGCCGCGTGCTCCGCCCGTGCGACGGCGTCCTGCCAGTGCCCGCCGGCGTACTCGGCGACGGCCAGCAGCGCGCTCGCCAGCAGCCGGTGGTGCGTCGGCCCGGACTCGGCGAGCGCGGCCACGGTCCCTGCCAGCAGTCGGCGCGCCCCCGCGGCGTCGTCCTCCCGCAACCTGCGGACCGCGGCCGCCACGCCGCCCTCGGGCTCCTCCCGCCGCCTCTCGGCGTCGGGCGAGCTCAGCACCAGCACGTCGTACGGACGGGCCGCCGCCCCCTGGATGGGCTCCTCGATGGCCGCCCGCGCCCACATCGCCGCGCCCTCGTGGTCGGCCGTGACGAGGTGCAGCCAGGCGAGCTGCTCGGCGACGTCGGCGGCGAAGCCCGGTTCCCTGTCGCGCCAGGCCGACGCGAGCAGCCCTGCCGCCTCGTCGAGGCGTCCGGAGGCCAGCGCGAGCCGTCCGAGCACGTACCGCCGCACCGGGCGAGGGTCGGCGTTCCGGACGGCGGCCAGCTCGGCCGCCCGGCCGACGTCCCCGCCCATCAGGACGTGCTCGAGCACGGCGGTCAGCAGCTCGTCGCGACGGGCGGCGGACTCGGCCAGCCCCGCCGCCACCTCGAGATGGGCCGCGGCCTCCTCCCACAGGCCGTGCTGGGCGGCCTTGGCGGCGTACCGGGCCAGCTCCCCGGCCAGCGCCTCGTCAGGACCGCTCGCGGCGGCGGCCCGATGACGCAGCGCCTCCCCGGCGTCCTCGACCGCCCCGGCGGCCGCCAGATGCAGCCTGGCCCGCGCCCCCGCGCCCAGCCGGCCGTACGCGGCCGCCCGCGCCAGCGGCTCGGTGAAGCCGATCACCCGCCCGGGGGACTCTTCCAGCACCCCGGCGGTGACGGCCTCGTCCAGCGCGTCCAGCGCCCCGGCCAGGCCGTCGAGCGCCTGGACAGACGGCACGCCGATCCAGGCGACGCCCGCCGCCCGCACCACTGCGCGGGCCCCCGCAGGCCGCGCGGTCGGACGGGACGAAGCGGGCGTCGCGGAGGCAGCCGCTGTGGCCACCTTGGCGGCGAGGTGAAGCGTGGTCCGTCCGCCGAGAACGGCGCAGGCGGCCACGAGCGCCCGCGCGCTCGGCCCGCACGCCGCCAGCCGCCTGGCGAACGGACGGGCGTAGGTGTCGGGCGCGGGCAGCGGCGCGGCC
>NZ_JBEPDC010000055.1:0-25403 GCF_040300065.1 Nonomuraea sp. NPDC000554
CCAGCCACGGCCGCATCGCCAACGCCCTCAAGAACGACGGCACCGCCGAACTCGACATCCACGCCACCACCTCCAACGGCGACATCACCGCCCGCAGCCTGTGACCCGCAGCCCCCAAAGGGAGGTAGGTTTCACCGCTGATCGCGCCCAGGCCAGCGCCGAGCTCTGCGACGGCGCCGAGGCGGCCATCACCGCCGTCCGCGACCTCGCCACCGGCTCGGCGCTGGACGACGCCGCCCTAGTGGCCATTTTGCGTAACCACGTGAAGGATCACGGCACAGGCCCAAACGGTCGCCTGTTCCACGGTGCGCACGGCGGCGTGCTGACCACGAGCACCATCCAACGGATCTGGGACAAAGCCCGAAAGGACGCGCTCGCCCCTGAGGAGTACGCATCACCACTGGCCGAACGCCCGTACGACCTCCGACACGCATGCCTGTCCACCTGCACCGAAGTCCTACGGCCTTCCCACAGGAAAGCATTGGGAAGGACCACCCGGAGCCAACCGATCGCCTCCGGACGCAGCCAGGCACTGACACATGATCGAAGATGCGAAATACCCTGGCCGTCATACCGACGACCAGGGCTTTCGCGTTGCGCGCCAAGAGGATTCGAACCCTAACCTTCTGATCCGTAGATTCTCCATGGCTGTCCAACGGCGTCCGCTGCCATCCCTCCGGCCCTGGTCGGCGGCCTGTTCGCCAAGATCCCGGTCCACCAGCGTCCTCGGCTGTTCGGGGGCGTTGTTAGCACCCGCATTAGCAAGATCACGTAATAGGGTGCTCTTCGGTGAGTGGATCGCGGCCGGTGCTCACGTCTCTACCTCGGGTCGAGTACGCGCGTCATCCAGATCGTGTTGCCGCGTTCGGCGTCCTCGGTGACGCGGTCGCTTCGGTGGAAATCGAGCTTCTCAAGGACGCGGAACGAGGGTGCGTTCCACTCCCACACGGTCGCCCAGAGTCGTCGACGTCCTGTTCGAGTCGCGGCTTCGATGACCGCACGGGCGGCTTCTGTCGCGTAACCATGACCGTGAGCTCGTTGTGCCAGCTCGTACGCGATCTCAGGTTCGTCGAGAGATCCCTGACCGACAGTCAGTCCGCAGTACCCAATGAACTCACCGGTGTCTCGCAGCTCGATCGGCAGCAACCCGAGCCCCGGATCCGCCGCCAGCGGATTGTTGAGGAGCCAGCCGCGGATGTCCTCAACCGTCGGGCGTCCCTCGGCGTCGATCCGCCGTACCGGCGGCACTCGTGGATCCCGCTCAAGCCATAACCCGCGGTACTCCTCGTCATCCGACGGCACCCACCGCCGCAACCGCAGCCGCTCGGTCACCAGCTCCGCCGGTAGATCCTCATAGGTCCCCACCCGACCAACCTAACCCAGCGCTGGCCAAGACCGGAGGACGACTGCAAGAGGCGGACGTAGAGCTGCTCAACTGCGTCCGCCTTCGTCGATCGTCTATCGAACTCACGTTGGCTCTTGTCGTGTTCACGATCTGTTCGCCGCAACCAGGCCGGCACGAGGACGCCAACCACACCCACCAGATACGGGCCTATTGACCCGGCGGCGGATGCGACACCTTCCAAGCTCATGGCAGTCGGCATAGAGCGAAGAAGCCCCGTGCGATTAGCGTGCGATTAGCCACGGCCAATCAGGGTCAATCGGGAGCACCCGGAGATGGTGGCCGATGGCCGGATTCACGCTTGATGAAGGTGGTCAGGGGCGGTCTCGAACCGCCGACCTTCCGCTTTTCAGGTGTGGCGATCGGCCTGTTGGTGGGGCGGCGACCAGGTAGGGGGTCGCTCACGGTGCCGTATGTGTAGGACTGGCGGCCGACGTTGCCGTACCTCTGTCTCTCTGGCCTACTGTGCGCCGGAATCTCCCGCTCCGTACCACCAGTCGCCGGCCAGACCGTCACCGTCGTCGGTGTCGCCGGGCTGTTCTTCGGTGGCGGCGCCACCGTTTTCGCCCTTGACGGCGCCGCCGAGTCCTGAACTCGGTGATGCCGTCCTCCCTGATCCTGATCACCATCCAACCTGTACGCGATGCACCACTCCGCGACGATCGCCGCGCAGGGCTCTTCGCCCCGCAAGGCCGGATTTCAAGGACAGATCTCGCGGTACGACGTACCGGTCACATACGTCTCCTCAAGCAACTCTCGACCCGCCGCGTCCTGGGCGGTCTCGTGAGCACCACACGGCAAGATCGCGATGCGACGAAGCAGCCAGGCTCCGCGGGCCTTCCCCACGGGAAAGCATTGGGAAGGATCAGTCGCAGTCAACCGATCACACCCGGACGCAGCCGGACACTGAGACATGATCGAAGATGCGGAAAAGCCCTGGTCGTCATACCGAGGACCAGGGCTTTCGCGTTGCGCGGCCGAGAGGACTCGAACCTCTAACCTTCTGATCCGTAGGGAAGGGCAGGCCCCCTCATTGATGGCTCGCCGCCCTGCTCGACCGGTAGATACAGGCCCGGCGAGGTGTGATCGCGTAAGGCGGCGTTGCTGTACAGCAGCATGCCCGGGGGTGGGCCGCGGTCAGGCCCAGCAGGTGCTGGTCGTGTCGCGCATACCCCGATCCTGCGCCCCGGCGCTTGATCACCCCCACCGGACCCACACGAAGCCCGGAAGCGCCATTCGGAAGATGACCATCTTGTGCGCTTGATCGCCGGCCAGCAGGTTGGTCCGGTCAGCCTTCCGCCTTGGTGAACTCTTGAACAATTCACGATCAAGCTGTTACCGTCACCAATCAACTCTAAAGGCCGGATTCAGGGCGATTTCGGGCTTTCGGAATCGGGGGGCCAGCCAGACCGCGGCGATGGGTGCCGCGGCCTCACCGTTCAAGGAGCAACGCATGCAGCATGCCCTGCCCAAGCGACGCCTCGCGGCCACCGCCGCGGCGTTCGCCATGGTGGGTGCCGCCTTCCTCGGAGGCGCGACCGACTCGGCCAGCGCGGCCACCACCGACGAGCCGACGTCGACACCGGTCAACGTGGACATCCCCGATGGGATGCTCATGAGCTACGTCGTCAACGCCCGGATCGCCAACCCCGGCCAAACTCGTCTCGTTGAGCGCGCGATCCAGGATGCCGGAGGTGTCGTCGTCCAGTCCTGGCCCGAGATTGGCGTGGTCGTCGCCCACTCCGACCGCGCGGCCTTCCGCGCCAACGTCACCGCCGAGGGCGGCAACGCGGTCGCCTCCGTCGGCGCCACCCGCACGGCCGGGGTCTCCGAGGGGACGCCGACCGACCTGGCCCCGCCGTGGGGCCCCGGCGCCAACGGGTACAAGAAGGGCGCCAAGAAGCCGGACAACGGCGACATCCCGTCCGACCCACAGCCTGGCGAGAGCCTCGACCCCAACGAGGGCGTCCAGTGGGACATGCAAATGATCAAGGCCCCGCAGGCTCAGGCGATCTCCGACGGCAACCGCAACGTCCTCGTCGGGGTGCTCGACAGCGGCATCTCGCCGACACACCCGGACCTCAAGGCCAACATCGACGTCGCGAACTCGGTCAACTGCACTAACGTCGGCCGTCCGGATCAGACGCCGTTGGCTTGGCGCCCGACGACGAGCGACCACGGTACGCACGTCGCCGGCACCATCGCCGCCGCCCGCAACAACATCGGCATCGTCGGTGTCGCGCCGAACGTGCGTATGGCGTCCGTCAAGGTCGTCAACAACGACGGCTTCATCTACCCGGAGTACGCCATCTGCGGCTTCATGTGGGCGGGCCTGAAGCACATGGACGTCACGAACAACTCCTACTACATCGACCCGTTCGAGTTCTGGTGTGACGACCAGCCCGACCAGGCCGCCAGCAAGGAGGCCGTCCGGCGCGCCGTGGAGTGGGCCACCAGGCAGGGCGTCGTCAACGTCGCTGCGGCGGGCAACTCCAACTACGACATGGCCCACAAGACCGTGGACACGGGCAGCCCCAACGACGCGCCGAAGCCGACCGTGCGCACGATCAACAACCACTGCAACGACATCCCGGCTGAGTTCGACGGTGTCGTGACGGTCGCATCCCTACAGCGCGTGGGCACCACGCTGGACAGCGTCCGGTCGTCCTTCTCCAACTACGGCCTCGGCAAGATCGACGTCGCGGCTCCCGGCTCGTCGATCTACTCGACGACGTGGAACACCCGGACGGGGGCCGACGGCTACGGCACCAAGAGCGGTACGTCGATGGCGAGCCCGCACGTCGCCGGCGTCATGGCGCAGATGAAGTCGGCGCACCCGTCCTGGTCGCCGGCCGAGATGATCAGCGAGCTCAAGGCGCGGGCCGAATCCAAGCCGTGCCCGCAGAACACCGCGGCCTGCACCGGCACCGTCGACGACAACAGTTTCTTCGGCGCTGGTGTCGTCGACGCCCTCGCAGTCATCAAGTGAACTGACCCTGGTATCACCTAAGTGACACCACCCTGCTGGGCCTGCACCGTCATAAGGGTGCAGGCCCAGCGCCATACGGCGACCAGGAGTCGGACCGGTGTCATCCCCACGCCCGTGGGGGTGTACAGGACTGCTGTATGGAGATCAGAAAGGCCCATCCCGGTGATCGGAATGGGCCCCATGAGCTGGGCGCGGCCGAGAGGATTCGAACCCCTAACCTTCTGATCCGTAGGGAAGGGCAGACGCCTCGTCAGTGCTCTTTCGCCCTGGTGAAACGGTGAATGCGTGTTGGTGTCGCGTGATCGCGTAAGACAGTGTTGCTGTACGGCGCTGCTGTACAGCACTCTGCCAACGCGCCTCAGCTCTGCTTCCTCCCAGCTCGCGCAGGAGAAGAGCCACACTGACCTTCCCAGCTTCTCAGCTGGCAACGGACGGATATCGGGCTGTCGCAAGGTCGTCGGCGAGGTCCTCCACGGAAAGGTCAGCGTTCAGCGCGGTGACTACCGTCTGCGTCAGCGGACGGAGGGCGTAGACGTGTCGCACCGCATCGAGATCCACGGGTACCTCGTAGTAGTCCTCCGCGAACCGCCGGAACGCCTCCGGAGACGGATCGACGAGCCGTGCGAACAGATATGCCGCCCCATCGGGATCGCTCACGTCGTTCGGGTAGTCGATCTCACCCACCCGCCAGCAGTCATCACCGGCCTCACGCCACAGGCAAGCGGTCACGACCGGCATACCGTCCTCGTCGCAGAATGCGGGCTCCTGCACACAGTGGCGGAAGATTTCGGGGACAGAGTCGAGTACCCCCGGCCACGGCCCGTCGTTGCCGTAGGGGCTCATCACCGCCTCGTGAGCCAAGCCGCGGATGTACGCGCCCGCGGCAGAGAAGACGATGGAGTATTCGTCTCCCGAGCCGTTGCGCATCGAGGCCATCTCCTCCCCAGGGCCCCAGCCCGTGTCGAAGGAGTGGTAGCGGCTGGACCATTCCGGGCTCAGGATGGCCTCCAGCACCGCCATGGACCGACATAGATCACGGAGCTGCGGGATCTCGGGCAGCAGACGGGTCACATCGTGAGCAGTCATGAACCTTATCCAATCGGATGCCAGCGACATCTCCTTGCATGCCTCCACGCCGCCAGCACCGATGGGCCACACCGTCCGTCCGGTGGCGCACAGCCGATGACCGGCTGAAGGCAAGGCAGACAGTGTCCCTGTGTTCCACTGGTTAGATGGCAAGCGCGATAACGAGCATCATCGCGGTCGTAGGAACGTTGCTCGGGGCCACCGTCACGTACGTGTTCCAGGCTCGTGCGGCGAAGCAGGCCCGCCAGGCCGCGCGAGAAGAGAGACTCTGGCAGGAGCGATTAGTTTCCTACAGCGCCTTCGCTGGAGCGTTGACCGACTTCCGGCAGAGCCAGAACGACCGGTGGCATCTCGAGCAGGAAAACCCGCAAAGCCAGGCGTTCATCGCGGCACGGGATGCGTCGTACCAGAAGCGAGCCGATGCCACCTCGGCCCTCTTCAGGCTGCGCCTTGTGGCAGCGAACGGGACGCTCAACGAGCTTGCCTCGGCCGCGCTGAAACTTACCGAGGAAATCCCGCAGGCTGCCGATGAGTCGGACCGGAGGGATCGGGGACGCAAAGCTCGCCGTGCCCTACTGGACTTCACAGAGGCAGCAGCCGCCCAGGTAAGGGAGACCCATAGTTAATAGGCCGGGGCAGAGGTCGGCGGAGCGGGGGTTGCGAGCGTCCGCTTTTCAGGCGGAGCAGTCACCTTGGTCGGCTGATCGAGACCGTGGTCAGGCATGTGTGGACGGTCGCGCGGATGAGCTGATGTGTGTGGACGTTGCTGTCAGCGATGCTGTCACCTCAGCCATGGTCACCCGGTGCCGGGGCCCGACGAAGGAGGGCCTCGGCGTCGATCGCCCCGGCCACGGCCGGCGATGAGCGAAGTGAGCGATCGTCACGGCCTCGACCGGCGATATCGTGTCCCGCGCCAGTGCCGCGTGAGCGCCTACCTGCAAACGGGAGCCAGTCAGGACGTGAGGGCTCCGCCTACTGCTCTGGCGACGGGCGGCGAGGTGAGTCCTTGTGTGCCACCGTTGCTGTACTTCGCTGCTGTACAGCGGTGCGGCTGCCCAGCCTAGCCTGAATTTCGACTCACATCAGCCCGTGGACGTGACAGTTACCTGAGAGACAAGAAGTTGAGGCGCGTTCATATACTGTGGCTATGTCGGCATTAAATTCTCCCTTCGGTCATCCCCGTTGGGGTCTTCAGTTCTATTGGTGGGCGGTCGATCCGTTGGGTTGTGTCGGTTTGTTCTACTCGGCGTTCGGTGCTGTGCCCTCGGCAGCCAACGCCCATACGCAGGTCTTCGACGAGGCGACGGCCCTTGCCAAGACCCGATACCCGGAGTGGTTCGACGCATATTGTCCTCATGATGAGTACCAGCCACACTGTGTTATCGAGCTGGCACGGGGGCCATATCTGTTTATGTGGGACGAGGTGCACGACGACCGCTATACGCAATATGGCGTGCCGGGACAGCCGACCCTGTTGTCCGAGCTGCCGGTAGAATTGAAGAGGGCCGCGCTCCTTGTGAAGGTCGGCTTCATATTCGACGAGACCCCTCAGATCCAGCTAAGTTATCCCGAGGAGAAGGAAGTTCTATCCGCAATGTAGCTGGCCATATTAAGAGTGCAGAGCCTTACAGGCAGGCCGCTGCGTTCTTTGACGTCCGGCTTCCCCGTGAGACGGACACCATGTAGTCCCTTGGCAAGGGGTAGCCAGTTCGGGATCGTCCACCGGTATCCGTCGCTGACAGAAACACCTCACATGGATGAGGGGTTGCATCGCTGGTCAACTGTACGAGTCCGTGCGATGTGATCAGGATGAATGAGGTTGCGTTGCTGTACTTCCGTGCTGTACAGCAGCCCTCAGGAACCGTGTACCTGTGGCGGACGGGCCTACTCGGAGCACAAGGCCGCAGATCCGGCCACCGAAAGGGAGCGGCAGCGCGACCTACGCTGTGCACTCTGGACAACCGCCTTGATCACGTACGACGTTAGCTATAGATGCACATGGTTGCCGTACTCTGTCGCCGGAGCTGTTCTTAGCGCCCCGGTCGGGAGTCTCGCCGCACATCGCCCTTAATAGCACTACCGAAATTCACATTTCGGCTATACCACCTCCTGGATTGCTGCCGTTTTGCGCACTAAGTTCGGCAACTCGGGTCGTCGTAGGCTAAATTCTTTGTCTAGTGGTCATCTCAACAACGGCTCAGCTCGGGAGGTGCCGATCAGCGACCGATTGGGTGGCAACCCTTGTCCCAGTGGGCTCGCTCTTTGCTGGCAGTGTGCTAGCGATGGCAGGACAATATCTATCAGACAAGCGCACTGCCCGCAGAGAGCAAAACAATCGCCGGGAAGAGTTTCGAAGAATCGCCTTCGAGCATGAGCGCCCCGCGCTCCTTGAGCTTCAGGAAATCATTGCGGAGTTTTCTCAACTTCTATTCAAAGAGAGGGCAAGACGTACAAAAGAAGGTGAGCACGCGTTTTTTGACCACGCCTTCGCCGAGCTCTCGGGGTTCATTCAAAGGTCGCCTGACCAATTTCACGACCTCCGTAGAGCTGTAGAGGAGAACGCTAAGAATACGGAGGAGAGCGCAAAGCGAGCCGTGGCACTCCTTAAGGGCGTCACTCCGGACACCGACCAGCGGGAACTCCGAAGGCAGCTCTCCGAGGTTTCGGAGCAGTTACGTGATGGCAACTCGCGGAGCGAAGCATTCGCTGATCAGACGAAAAAGGTTGCCGAAGCAATGAAAACCATTACCTCCAATATGAATGAGATGACTCGTAGGTTTGATGCCGGCATCTCAATCGCCAAAGCCTTTATCGAATTTACACCCAAAGCGCGTCTTAGAATTTATCGATCCGGCTCGAATGCTGTAGTAAACACCGGAAATGACTATATTACGGCGGTAGCTAATTGGCTAACAAATCTCGGCTCGGCTGGTGAAGAAACGCTCTGGGAGAATACTCGGAATGCCGAGAGCGACTTCTATCGAGCTGTGGCAAATGTTCTTCACAGTGGCCCCTATTACGTTCCTGATAATACGAAGGAATCTTGACGCGACTCCGGCACCGCCCCCTAATCACCTCGTACGCCGTCGACCCACCGCGGAGCAGCAGCGGGCCGGTTCCGGAGTGTCAAGCTCGGCTTTGCGTGTACGTTTGCCGGTCGCCGTTCCTCGGTCATGTGTTGCCCTGCGGTCACAGCCGGGCTTGATGCCGGGGAGCCGGTCTGCTGGGCCTGTCTGGGGCGATGGCATGCGAGGTGATTACCTCGGAGCCGAAGATCCCTGCCGGAGGCATGATCTAACGGTCGTCGGGTGCGGTCGCGATCGCTGGGCCATACTCCGTGATGGGAGTCGACCCTCAACTCTCGTGGGCCTGGCCATTGCATTCTGGCTGCTGTGCGGACGGTCGAGAGGCAGATGACCGCGGAAATCCGGTAGCCCAACACTGGTGGAAGCGTGTTATTCCGACCGTGCGCTATTCCTCGGTCTGGAGGGTCGCTCGTGCGCTGTCCGTGAGCAGTGCGGCCGCCCAGAGGAATACCTTGGGATCGCCGAGACCTGAGTCGGTGAGCCATTGAGCGGCCCGGCGCGCGTCCTGCTCGTCCTGGATCAGCCCCCAGGGTCCCGGCTGGACGCCGGTGGCCCGGTAGACGTCGGCGACGATGCCTCCCAGACAGGTCCAGGTGTGCCAGCACCCGCTGTCGAAGCCGACCAGTTCGAACCCCAACCGCTGGCCGCTGCGGTAGGGAATCCTCTCGCGCCGGGCCAGCCGTTCCGGGAGGCTCCCGGCCGATATGTCCCAGCCTCCATCGGCGATATCGGCCAACAGCCCGGGAACATCGGCACTCGCGAATCCGACCCCGAGCACGTGCAAGCCCGGCCTGCCGGCGTGCTCGCGCGCAATCTCAGCCTCCTGAGGGCTGGCAAACCAGTCGTCCCAGCCACCGGGATCTACCGACACCAGGTCCACCACGCAGTCGCTCAGCGACACAAGACCAGCACCTGGAAGGCCCACGTCCTGCCAATCATGCCGATCGGCGCGTGTAGCGACCCGATAACCGGCCAGTACGTAGCCGGGTTCCATCGCGTTTCTCCTCTCTCGCGTTCAATTTCTATTTGTCCGGGCAGTCGACCTCGGCCCACGTTGCGGCGAGGTCCTGGCGGACGATGACGACGGAACCGGTGTGGCAGGAGTAGATGGTGGGGCGGCTGACGCCGCGGCACCTCGTAGGCGCGCAAGTACAGTTCCAGCGTCTCCACTGTGCACCGGCCGGTCTTCAGTAGATCGCTGACCGTGCTGGACGGCAACCGGTCCGGCGCGGACAGCCAGTAGGTCGTCAGTCGGTCAAAGCCACACGCATTCGGTCTTCCACGACGCGAGTGACTCCCGCGAATCGTGTCAGCTCTTCCTGAGGAACCATCTCGCCCTGGCCTGCCCAGATAGCCAGGGTGGCCAGCCGGAAGATGAGCGCGCGCACCAGCATTTGAAGCCCTTCGCGGCCGGGCAGAACGGCCTCGATGAGCTCCGGTCCCGCATGGTGATAGAGAAGTCCATCCGCGACCACGATGGCCTCGGCATAACTAACCGGCCGCCAGTACGGGGAGAAGTCGATCACGGCGGGCGGCTGGCCAGGTTGGAACAGCACGTTCCCGGTCAGATCTCCGTGAATGAGTTGACTGGGAGCCTCCACAGGGCCTTTGAGTTCACCCAGCCTGACCAGCAGTTCATCGGCATTAGCCGATCGCAAGGAGGACACCTCGCCCCAAGCGACGCGATCAGCGGCTGCCCAGGGGTCGGCGCGCCGATCAAGCAGTCCGGGGCGTGGAACATGTCGCAACTCGCGATGAAGCGCCCTGCTGGAAGCGATCAGTGACACCCACTTTTCAGCAGGCCCCTCCTGGCCTACCAGGAACTCGGAGGCCGTCCATCCCTCAACCACATAGGCCCCTTCACGGGAGCGAAATGGGCGGGGAACTCGGAATTCAGCCGTGGCGGACAGATCCGCGAACACTCGCGCGGCCCATTCGGCCTCTTCTCTACTGTCCACGGGCTTCAAGACCGCGTCCCCGGCACGGAAGCTCTGCCCCTGTCCACCGGCAAGCGGGCGAACTGGTGCGGTCAGCTGAAAGGCTGCCAGCACACTGGCTGGTGGCTCCGCCATCTTCCTCAAGGCCATGGCGAACATCGTGTCGGATCGCCAGCTCGTCAAGCACCTGGATTTCACGTCCATGACGTGAGCCATCCGATTGACCACCCGGGCGAAGTGCAGATAGCAGGCGTTGCTACAAGCCACCCTTCCCCCCGGCGCTTTGCGTCCGAAGGCCCGCGGCGGCAAACGGTAGCGGCGGCTCCGACTGTGGCATCCGTGTCCGCGCTGGTCGCCGATTGGATGGAGGAGCCAACAGGTTATCCCGTCAGTGAGGCAACCTTCTGGCGTCCCGGCGGCGTATGTCGGGTGACTGTCGCTTGAGGGAGGCTCGTGGATGGCGGATCGATCGGAGTACGACGCGTTCGTCGCGGCGGCGTGGCAACGGTTGCTCCGCACCGCCTACCTGCTGACCGGGGACTGGGCACTGGCCGAAGACCTGGTGCAGACGGCGCTGATGAAGGCGTGGCTGGCCTGGCCGCGCATCGGCGACGAGCGCGAAGCGTACGTTCGCAAGATCATCGTCAACGCGCACGTGTCGTGGTGGCGGCGGCGCTGGAGACAGGTGGAGGTGACGACCGGATCACCACCCGACCGCCCACACGCGGCCGACCAGGTGCGGGAGGCCGAGGACCGCGAGCTCGTCTGGCAGGCGCTGAGACGGCTGCCCGCCCGGCAGCGGGCCGTCGTCGTGCTGCGGTTCTTCGAGGACCTAACGGAGGCGCAGACCGCCGAGACCCTGGGCTGCAGCGTCGGGACGGTCAAGAGCCAGACCAGCAAGGCGCTGGCCAAGCTACGCGTCGACGACTCGTTCGCAGCCACGTTCGCGAGAAGGGGGTAAGTGCATGGACCAGCGAGATCTTCATGACCTTCTGGACGAGCGCAGCCGTCCGGCGTTGGAGCGTCCGATCCCGTGGGAGGCGCTGCGGGCACGGATGCGCGGAGCCCGGCGCCGCCGTATCGGCGCTGTCGCCGTCGCGGGCGTGGCCGCCACGACGGTGGCGGTGGCAGGAGGGCTGCCGACCCTGCGCGAAGCCGACGACACGGCCCCGACCACTGCCGCCGTCACCGACAAGATCCCGGCGCAGTACCAGGAGTCGGACGGCACCGTCTACCGCAGGATCGCCACGGCAACGCTCGACCCTCGACGCGGGAAGTCGGTGACGTTCGACGTGGAGGTGAACGGCAAGCCGCTGGCCGTGCTGCCCGACTGCCCGAAACCGATGTACCCGGCGTGGGTCACCGTACGGGTGCCGGGCGTCTCCAAAGCGTTCACCCTGTCGCCCCTCGCGCAGCTGCAGGTGGGATGTGAACAGCACAGGGCCGTCGATGTGATGCCGCTCCCGGCGGGAACGCGCCGCGCGAGTGTCACTGTCGAAGTGCCCAAGGGAGTCCCCCAGAACGCGGGGGCCTTGCGGGTCGGCGTCTACGAGTGGACGCCCCCTGCCACGATAAAGGCCGCTTCACGCCCTGCCGAGCCGCCCGCGAGGCTCGGCAGGCGATCACCCGAGTTCACCCTGCTCGCGAAGAAGACCATCACGTGGCCTCGCGACCGCGAAGTGACGATTTCCGTTCCCAACAGGGGCCGCATGATGGCCTTCATGGAGTATTGCGGAGACGATCTCGCCGGACGCCTCGTCCCAGAGGTCCCAGAGGGCCGGGTGAACGGACGCGTCGTCGTGGTCCCTCCCTTCTGCCCCGAGGTCCTCACCAGTGGGTACACGGAACTGGGAACCCATCCCCGCAGCCAGAAGACGGTGACCATCCGGGTCCGGCTGATTGCGAAGGTCCCCGAATACCTGCGGCGCCCCGGGACCATGACCCTTGCCGTCTACGAGAAGTCCCGGTGAACACCGCCTATCAGATGTCCATCGCCAGAACTCTGCCCCGATCTCGTCGACGCGATGACCAACTGCGACATGACCACCAGCCCCGATGGCCAGCTCCCAGATGCCGCCGGCCACCTCGCGTAGAGGTCAATCACCACTTCAACACCCTGCATCCTTGCCGCCGTGCGAACAACGAAATAGATCTTGCCAAGCGGCCGAAACCCTGTCGATCTTGGTCGGCGATCGCACTAGCCTGGTCGCATGGCCCATGCGAAGACGTCCTACGTGTGCCTGCCCTGCCGAGCCTCGTACAAGCAGCCCTACCCTGGCCCCGGCTATCACGACCGGTCTTGCCCGCGGTGCGCCGGGCCGCTGGTCTATGTCGGCTCCGCTTTCGCGGCACCGCGTCGGCGGGACACCGCAGGCTGGCGGACGCTCTCGCTGCTGCTACACGCGGGCGTCCGTTTCCACAAGAGTTGTTGTGGCGGCCCCGGCTACCGCCCGCGCACGCTCAGCGAGGTACGCACGCGAATGGCGTACGCCCGGGCCACAGGAGAGCCGTTCTCAAAAGCTCTGGTGCGCCGCGAGCTGCCCTAGGTTAGTCGTCAGGGTCGCCGAACGCTTTCCGGATCTTGGCCGCGCCGCACTGGCCTGCGGGATTGAATACCGGGCAGGCACACGGCGGCCTTCCGTGAGCGTTCGGCATGTAACGCCAGCCTGCCATTTGGTTCACGCTGCGGATGTGATGGATCTCGCTGCCGCAGACCTGCTTGGGACATATGACGTCGTTACTTCAGCGAGTCTGAAGCTCAAGCACCCAACGTCTAATCCCTCAGGGGGCTGAGCTTCCAGCCCCACACTCCCACGCCGCGAACTCGCAGGTCGCCTGGGACCTCACCGATGGCAGACCTGGTTATAGAAATATTCACAGGCAATACTTTCTTCTTTGAATCGCTGCAAATCGTATTTCGAGCCGCGCTCAAAGAAGAAGACTAGCCAAGTTTTACCTTGCTTTTTCAGGCACCAAGTACTGTCATTCAGCTCCTCCAGGATTCGATATACGCGAGGATCTACTTCGCTCTCTGTGAGCATACTTCGTAATCGTGTGACATTTATCATGATTACTACCATAACGCTTCGCCGCAGACGAGACTATGCCAAAATCAGCCAATATAGGGCAGGGCGGTGCAAGCTAGGTAGTGCTCGATGCGCATCCGCATGGAGCGATCCATCCGCAGCGTGGTGACCTGGTCGCGGGGCACCCATCGAACTTCACGGGATTCGTCGCTCGGGGTCGGCTCTCCCTTGATCGCCTGGGCGGTGAGCACAAGGGAGAACTCCTGGCGAGCCTCGCCGTTGGAGGTGTAGAAGACCACGTGCCGTGGGTCGCTGTAGGTCCCGACCAAGCCGTTGATCTCGCAGGTGATACCGGACTCTTCCAACGTCTCCCGGACGGCTGCCACGGGGATCGATTCGCCCAGGTCGATAGCGCCGCCGGGGACGGCCCAGTTGTCGTTGTCGCTGGGGCGAATCATCAACACGTCGCCGGCCTCGTTGGTGGCCACGACGTTCACCGAGGGGACGAGGCTGTTGGGCGCGGGAGCGTCCGGGTCGTCGAAGTAGTCGATCCTGGTGGCCATGGGTCAGGACTCTAGCGGGGTCGCGCCGTCCCACGTCTTCTCGAAACTCGCGACGTAGAGGGTGACAATGTCGCCGAGCTCCTCCACCGAGAGACGACCAAGACCGAGGACTCCACTGCCTCGCTGCCGCTCTTCGGCCTCTGCGTTTCGGCGCTCAGGCACCGTCAGCGCGTCCAGGAGGATGCGCGAAAGCTGGCTGGCGACGGCTGGAAGACTTCAGATCTCGCGTTCACGACTCGGACGGGCACCCCGATCGAGCCCCGTAACTTCAATCGGGCCTTCGAGAGCCACTGCCGTCGTGCCGGTGTACCGCGCATTCGCGTCCACGACACCCGGCACACCTGCGCCTCGCTGCTGGCCGCTCTCGACGTCTACCCGCGTGTAGCGATGCGCATCCTGCGGCACTCACAGATCTCGATGACCATGGACGTCTACACCCAGATCCCCAGTCCGGAAGCCCGTAAGGCGCTTGACCGGCTCAATCAGAGCCTCGACCGCCCAAGCAAGGGGTAACTAATCTTTCGTCACCATAAAGGCCCTTTGGGATAACCCCAAAGGGCCTTTATGTACGTATGGACTCTTCTCGTAGCCGAAGAGGTATGTCGGACTGGCTGCGATGACTATTTCGCTTTTCGTGGTTTGTGATTCAAAGGAGTAGCGCTTCCCGGCAGTCGCCAGTTCACTTTCGTGCCGAACGTAGCGGAGGGCGAATGACGCACCCTGTGAATTGTGAACGCGCCAAGGGGCATCACTGCGGATGTTCCGCGTGCGGCGGGGCACAGCACGGCTGGACCTACGGACTCGCGCTGGCTCGCGACCCGTCTCCCACTGCTCGCCAAGAGGCGAGAGACCGCAGCGACTCCGACTGGGCCGCAACCCGACCTCCCAGAGGGCGACGAGAGCCGTCCAAACAGAGAAAGGCAGCAGCCACCGATAGTGCCACAGTCGATCTCGTTGACTGGCTAGCCGAAAGCCCAGGAACTATCGAACGCATCCAGGAAGTCGGAGACATCCTCGCCGGCCCTGTAATCGAGGAGCTGGATAAGAGGTTCGGTGGTAACAAGCCACGAGAGGCCAGAAGACGGCTTACTGATCATTTCTGGTGTGATCTCCTCGTTGCCTTGGCCGAGGCCATCGAGAAGTTCTCGAAAGCCATGGGCCAAATACCGGAATACGTGACGACCGTCATCATGCAATCCCGAAATGCCGACCGTCGCAGCCCTCTCCTCGAAGCACTGGTGGGTCTTGCCGTACGGACGGCGTGGGAGCCCATCAAGAGCATAATTCACACGACCGGGATCGAGGAGCTTCAACGGACGTGCCGGATCCTCGCCGTCCTGATCTGTCCGGCCCCCGAGGATCACAAGGCCGTTCAGGACGGCGCTCTTCTTCCCTTGGCGAAGGAGGGGATGTTGGAGATCAGCAGAGAGCGGCTTGAGCAGGTCTTCCCCGCAGACTGGGTTCACCGTCTCCAGGAGGGCCTCGGCGACGCCTGAGCAAGGTCGCCGGCTTCCACGCCGATGAACGATCCGATCGATAAGCGCTTCGCCAGGCGTCGGTGATGCAGGACTCCTCGAAGTGCCACCAGCCATCCATTTGACCTCGCGTCAGCAGCGCCTTAATCCGCCCCAGGTCTGCGTCAGCCGGCACGATGAAGGCGACCAGAGGAAGCTCCGAGCTGAAGGATTCCCCGCCCAGGCCGAACGGTGCCAACTGCTCGTGCACAGCCTGCGCGCTTCGCCCCAGCGGTCCATCAGGCACCGGCAGGACCCGGATCGCGCAGTTGCCTGAGGCTTCCACCCGCTCACAGGCCCAGTGAAGACCATCGTCGTCGGTGCCGAAGCGCACCACGTCGCCCTCGGCGACCCCATCCTGCAGGAATGGGACGTTCGCCACACGGGCGGTGTCCCGGCTCAAGCGCGCGGCCCAAAGCCCTTCAGTGTCGTAGGGAAGCCAGTCTTCCCGAGGTACGAACCGGAACCACACCTTGATCAGGCCTGGCTCTGGGGGAAGGCGTTCGGAGGGGGCTGTGAGAACTATGCGCACATGATCGCGCAGGCTGCCGAGTGTCCGTGAACAAGCTGATCGCGAGTACGCCTGAAGCGGGTGCGGAGTCCGGGCTGGAGCGCCTGCATGATTGGCGCGAGAAGATCACGCCGATCTGGGCCGACGGCGGGTACGCGGGCAAGCTGGCGGCCTGGGCCAGGCAGAAGCTCCAACTGACGTTGGGAATCGTCAAGCACCGCGACGACACCACGGGGTTCGTCGTTCTTCGCGTGCTGTCTGTAGAAGTGCGGCTGCGCGGGCCCGCGTTGCTGTAAAACGCTGCTGTACGGAGATCAAAAAAAAGGCCCTTCGGAATCTTCCCGAAGGGCCTTTGAGCTGGAGCGCGGCCGAGAGGACTCGAACCCCTAACCTTCTGATCCGTAGCCAGTTCGAGACTATCCACGAGCGTCTACGGGCGTCAGAAATGCCTGTTCGGAAGGGACATCTGGCTACGGGGGTTCCGCCATCATCCATGGTCGTCCAGAGCTGTTGTTAGCATCCGTGTTAGCAAGATCCACCTGCTGGCAGGGTGGGAGAGAGCCTCGTCGATTCGCCTCGGTACGCAGGCCTACGCTGGGCTCATGCCGCCGTGTCTCGACGTCTACGTCTGGCTTCCAGAGCGCAACTCCAAGGTCCTCGGGCGATTCGTCGACAGCTACGTCAACGTGGCCGCCAGTGACGAGCGGCTCCACGCCTTCATGCGGGTTCATGTCCTGGGCATCGCGAACGACACGGACGACAAGGCCCTCGATGAGTTACGCCTCGACGACGGAGACGACGTCTTCACGCTCTATCTCAAGGCCCGCGACCACCACCAGGCGATCATCACGTGCACCCGTGATGGGGCGACCGTCCTCGGCCTCAGCGTCGACGCCCCTGACGACCTGCCGGAAGCGCTCAGGAAGGCCGAACAGCTCGTAGAACAGCTCCGACAGCAGTTCTCCGCCCCGGCCGGATGTGCGGGAGTCGAATTGCCGCCCGCGGGCGACCGGTCCGAATGGCACGAAGAAGCACTTGTGCTGCTTCGCATGGGTGAGCTTCCAGCGTCTTGATCGGACGCCCCCACCGTCTGATCCGCGGGGAGAGGCGGGCGTCTCGTCAGCGACATCCCTGCCTGCTCAGGCGATAGGTGCGGCTCGCCGGTGTGTGATCGTGCGAGGTGGCGTTGCTGTAGCCGCTGCTGTAAAGCACTTCATCGCTTGGCCTACATCAACAACCGGGTGTGCATCGCTATGTGTCTTGGTGAAGCGGCCCACACGAAGATCAGGCGCCTTTCCCTTCGGCGCGTTAGCACTGCCACGGGAATCGGCCCTCCTGCTCGTCGGAGCTGAGGAAGCCGTGGCCAACCCCGCTCTCGGCGAAACAATGGTGACCGATATCGTCGTCACCGTTGTCGTCAACTCTCGCGCTACCTCAGCCACGGTTACCTCTACCGAGTCCGGCAAAGGATGGGCTTAGCGTCGATCATCCCGGCCTCGGACGGCCGGCGCCGAAGTACGTGATCGTCACGACGCCGGTTAACGTGGTCGTTATAGGTCCCATACCGGGGTTCCCGCCTGATGGCGATCCCGTCGCCAAGACGTACGGCCGGCCGATCAGCGAGGACATGGCGAAGGACTGCCGATCCGCCCATCACGCAAACAGAAAATAACTGTAAATCCCGATCCGGCTTGACGCTATCAGGGATAGCGATACAGTGCCGCGAAACCCCTGAGCTAAATTGGAGTGCCACCATGGCTAAGCATATTCAAGAGATCTTCATCGACGACATCGACGGTAGCGAGGCGACTGGAACCACGAAGTTCACGCTCGACGGCACCAGCTACGAGATCGACCTGTCGGACGCCCATCGCGACCAGCTTGAGAAGACGCTTGCCCCCTTCATCACCAAGGCTCGCGCTGTTCGGGCTGAGCGTGGTGGCCGTGGCCGCCGCGCAGCTGGTGGCGCCACTCGCGCCCTGAGCCGTGAGAAGTCTGCCGAGATCCGGCAGTGGGCCAAGGCTCACGGCTTGCCTGTGAGCGAGCGAGGCCGCATCGCCTCCACGGTCGTCGAGAAGTATGAGGCCGCGCACTAGCGCCGCCATACGGCTAATCGGTAGCAATGAGCCCCCAGATTCTCTCTTGGGGACTCATTGCGGTTTTGAAACAGCTGTACCAGTGCCCCTACTTTTTGTCGATGTCGTCATTTTCAGCGTTCAGCTTGAGCGTACCTAGAAGCTTGTTTACCCACTCGATCGATATTCTTGACTTATCCCGCGTGGTAACGATCACAAGAACGACTACCGCCGCGATCGCGACGATGCCGAAGCATCCCGTTATCACAGCGACGAGCGCCAGGCTAATTTCCATGAGTGCTTCCTTGGGGGCGTTAGGGGCGTCATTGCCCCTTGTTGAGGTCTTGTCGCTCAGCGCCGCCACTGCATGGCCTTGCGCTGGATGAGGACGCGTGACTCGTCCTCGTCAAGCGATTCGGACCTGATGTGGTCGAACGCCGTCTCGTATCCAGCCACCCGTTCGAGGTCCTCGACGAAGTGCGCGGTGTAGAGCTGCTCGAGGTACACCACGTCGTCGAACGCCGCGAACTTCAGGTGGATGAACGCGCCCGTGTTGACCGGGTGCAGTGCATCCAGGGTCAGCACGTGGTCGCTGACGTGCGGCAGCATGGACACCTCGAGAAGGTGCTCCATCTGCTCGCGCATCACCGAGGGTTCGCCGAAACGGCGTGTCAGCGCGGCCTCGTCGAGCACCACGCTCAGCTGGGCCGGATCGGCTTGTGCAAGACACGACGGACTCGATGCGGCTGACCTTGCTCGGCGACCAGCCGAGTTCCCTGGCTGCCCTGGTTCCTGTCAGCTTCCTGCGTTTGCGGAGGAGACGCAGCTCTTGGCCCATCCTGAGCCTGCGAGCAGTCGGACCGCCCTGCTGCGATGGCAGCCCTTGTCGGGCAGGAAGGCGTAGCCGGAAAGGATCGTTTGGAGCCTAGCTTCTTGGGCCGTTCTCAATCTTGCATTGCAACTTGCATCGACACTGCCACCCGACCTTGCCAGAAGGCCGCGAGAGCACCGTAGGGACCAGCCACAGCTCCTTCCTTCCTGGCGGCTCAAGCAGGGAATGCAAAGCTCCCACCCAGGGGACGATCGTTCCAAGGGGGATCCGAAGGAGGCCGAGATGACGAAACGGCCGTGCACACCGGGTCTTCCACACCTGATCGCGAGCGGCCCGGCGGGCCGCCCCCTCGGCAGCGTCGCCGTCCCGGAAACGAAACTTCGCCCCAGGGAGGCCACTTGCCGGACGGACCACGCGACCGCCTGATCGAACGTCGCGACAACCGCTCATTCGAGCACGTAAAGGCCGGACCGGCGCCGACTGCCCGGTCACCGCATATGGGCTGCCACCCTGCGACGACGCGAGCCATCGGCTCTCGGTCCGGCGAAAGAAGCCACCTCGAGAATGCCGCGAAAGGGCTCTTCTATGTACTCACGAGGTACCAAGGGGCTCGGCCGAATCAAGTCCCGGATCCGGGAACTCGCTGCCTGGGCCGACCGCGAGATCTGCATGGAGCCGGACGAGTTCGCCTACTGGC
Organism: Nonomuraea sp. NPDC000554; assembly: GCF_040300065.1. Lineage (NCBI taxonomy): Bacteria > Bacillati > Actinomycetota > Actinomycetes > Streptosporangiales > Streptosporangiaceae > Nonomuraea > Nonomuraea sp. NPDC000554. Next base: position 19,719 of record NZ_JBEPDC010000055.1, read on the forward strand.
GAGGCTGGACCGTGACCCGGACGGGCTTCGGCTCCCGGTGCTACCGCGACCACCGCTTCGACCAGCTCAGGATCGCACCACTCGTACAGGAGGAGGTGTCCTGAGATAGCGAGGAATCCGCGCAACCAGATCTACCCGGCCAACGAGGACCTTCCCGCCGCCGGCGGCTCTGGGGTGCTGACGAGGCTCTGGCGGCTCAGGACCGAACTGCTGCTGGCCCTGGCCGCCGGCTCGGCGTGCTCTACGTCCTTGCCGTCTGCCTTGGGCTGCGGCGCGGCGAACTCCTCGGGCTCCGCTGGATAGACGTCGACTTGAAGGCTGGCACTCTGGAAGTGATCCAGACTCTCCAACGGGTCGGCGGTCGCCTCCAGTTCGTCAAGCCCAAGACGGAGGACTCCGAGCGGACTATCCCGCTCCCCTCGGTCTGCCTCGACGCTCTCAAGGAGCACCACAAGCGGCAGTTCATCGAGCGGTCCGACCGTTACGCGGACTGGGAGGACCACGGGCTCGTCTTCCCCTCACGCCGCGGCACTCCAATGGAGCCAGACAACCTGCGGCGTAGCTGGGGCGAGATCCGCAAGGCGGCCGGACTTGGGGCCGTCCGTCTCCACGACCTCCGTCACACCTGCGTGAGCCTCCTGCTCGATATGGGCGTACCGCCTCACATCGTCCGCGAGATCATCGGCCACTCCGACATCGAAGTCACCATGACGATCTACGCTCACGCATCCCTGGACGAGAAGCGCAAGGCCCTCAGCAAGCTGGGTGAGGCACTGGGCTGATTTGGCCCGCGACCGAGAAGCGCTCCGGAGTCTCCGGGGCGTGTCAGTAGTGCCACTTTTCGCTGTGGCGGTGCCTCGTCGGCTCCGGCTCCTCTCCGCGTAGAAGCACCAGCCGGACGCGCTGTCGAGCCTTTCGCTCCGCGATGTTCGTGTCCACGCCGATGCCCTCGTAGGACCCGCCGATGTCGTGCCTGTAGCGGCGGCCGTCCTGCTCCTGAATACGCCGCGGCATCGTGTTGTCCGTCCGGCTCACGCTGGGATTCTGGCAGCCGCGTGGACACAACCGCCACGCCTGTTGTCGTCAGGGCTGTCGTCAGGCTCAATAAAAAACGCCCTGTCCGCTAGCGGATCAAGGCGTTCTTGCTGTTCAAAGCTGGTGGTCAGGGGCAGGGTCGAACTGCCGACCTTCCGCTTTTCAGGCGGACCAATCATCCTGCGCAGGTAGCGGTGACCGTGGCCAGAGAGAGGTGGACGATGGCTGAAGTGAATCCGTGTGTGGGGACGTTGCTGTCAGCACTGCTGTCACCTCAGCCGTGGTCACCGGTGCTAAGTCCCGCCAAAGGAGGGCCTCGGCTGCGACGCCTCAACCAAAGCCGGCGAGTGACAAAGTGAGCGACCATATCGTCGCTGACTAATTCGATGTGAAATGGCCGCTGGGGGATAGGCATGGTCGCCGACATTGCCGTCAGCGTTGCGGTGCTCCATGCGGTTGTAGCCGACAACAGTACCGATTCAAGGAAAGCACGTCATGCTTCGGCTGCACCCTCTGTCGTGGTCGTTAAAAGTAGGCCCGGCCCTCGCTCTGGAAGGTCGATGGGCTGTTTGCCCCATCGGACGAGCCTCAAGTCCACTGTGCCGCCGGAGAACCTCGTATTGCCAAGAAGAGGCGGAACGTCGAAGATGGCTTCGTCGAAGCGAATCGTGCTTCCGGCAAAGGCCGCATTGGCGAAGTCGACCGAGCTTCCGCTAAACTCGGCTCGATCGAAGTAGATCACGCCACCTGGGAACTCTGTGCCAGCGAAGCTGATCGCTCCACTTGCAAACCTTGCATCCTGAAAGGTGATGACGCCAGCGGTGAAGGCCGCTCCTCCGAAGCTGCAATAACTGCCGAAGAAGCCTGCGCTCGCGTAGCTGACAGTCGAGCCGGAGAAAGCTGCATTGTGATAGTTGATGTGGCCGCCAGAAAAGGTCGCCGCGTCGAAACTGACCCTGCCGCCCCTGAAGTTCGCGCGCAGAAATCTGACCTTGCCGCCAGCGAACCTAGCCTCATCGAACGTGACGGTGCTGTCTAAGAAGACCGCATCCTTGAAGCTGACGAAGCTGCCAGAAAAGTACGCCTGCAGGAACCGGACCTCTCCACCGGAGAAGGTAGCTTCGTCGAAGCTGACAATGCCGCCCGAGAAGGTGGCTTCGTAGAAACGGACGAGTCCGCCTGCGAAGACCGCGCGATCGAAGCTGACCCTGCCGCCGGAAAAGACTGCCGCTCCGAAGTCCAGACCTGTGTCGAATGTGACGGCGGTGAAGTCGAAATCATGGCCATGCCACGGGACAGGCGCGTCGTACCGAAGGTGCGCGCCGATCAAGCGGGTGGCGGTGGCTCGAACCTCGGCCATTCCTTGCCACGCGATCAAGGATTCCGGGTCATCCGCGTCAGGCTTGGGCGCAGGCGGCATCCTCAGATAGGCACACAGTACGTCGATGCACATCTGACGGCCGCCCTCCCAGTCGTCGGCCAGAGAAGCAAGGGCGTGGATGCCGGCCAGGCGCACGGCCGCACTCTCACTGCCGAGCTTGTCGGCAGCTTTGTCGAACCGTTCGGCGTACAGCTTGACCTGTTCACGTTGTTCGCCGGCTTCGGTCACCCGCTGTTTGCGGTAGGCGACCACTAAGGCCACCACCCCACCGGCTCCAGCCACTACAGCCAACGAGATCTTGACAATCTCCAGTGCTTCGGCAATCGTCACCGCCTGGCCAGATGGGCTCGGAACACCCAGCCAAGCAAGTGCCGCCCATGTAAGCCCACCGGCCAATCCCACAGCCCCGACGAGCATGACCGTCAGAGCAGCTGAAATCGGGGCCAACTTGGCGCGCGACGATGGCCGACGGAACCATCGGTCGGAAGATCGTGGCATAGTGCAACAATGCCTGCGCAACGGACGTCTGTCAGCCAGTCGGACCCCAGCCCCGCATTTGGTGAACCAAGACCGACCCCGTGACAGTCGCGCGCCAACATCGTCAGGGCTGTCGACGGTGCGGTGGTGCCTATGTTCAGAACGACGTATTAGCCCCCACCTACGGCCAGCGACCGTGAGCCCTTGATTACGAGGGCAGGGTAGACCCGCCGTCAGCCGTATCCCGCGCTGGTCGGGTTGTAGATCTGAGCCGTCCCAATGTGATCACGTGGATGCCTTCGCCGGACCCTGGGGCCACGAGGAGTGCCGTCGCTGGTAGCTCCTGCTTTTGTTCGGCGAGGCTCGATAAAGTATGCCTGCGGCCGACACTGATGACGCAGCAGTCGAACGCAGCCGAGCTGTGTGGAGCGTCAACGAGGCTCGCCGCTTTCTGGAGCATACGTCCATCCTCGCGTTGCCATGCAGGTCCTCAGGCACTCCGAGACCCCGGTGACCATGAACATATACATCCAGGTCCCCGGAACGCGCCAAAGCACTCGACAGGCTCAACCCCGGCATGGATATGTGAAGAGATCATTCCGGACAAGCCCTATCTGAAGGCACTCCGCGGCTCAGCCTGGAGTGCGTCACCATTCCTTGAGTTGAACCGCATCCGGGAAGAGCTCACCGATCCTCTGCGCGATGTCCGCCCTCGCCGTCTGGACATCCCACGAGGTGCTATCGAAAGCCCGGCCGCCGGCCCGGTCAAGCGTGTGAAGGCGTGCGAACTGATCAGCCGCTGTGTGGGAGTGTTGCTGTACTTCCGTGCTGTAACAGCAGAGGAGAGAACCCGCATCCCCAGTGGCAAGCGGACCCTTACCACAGGGCCGTCAGGCCCGAGGAACGGAAGCCGCGCGGCAGCATGACTGTCCGCTTTCCGGAAGTCACGATCACCCTGCCCAGTCCGTCTGACCTGGTACCGGGCCGTCGTCGAGAGCGTGGGTCGCATAGGCATGGTGCCCGACGTTGCCGTCAGCGTTGCCACGGCAACCACTGTGACCAGTGGCAAGGCCCGACGAAGGAGGGCCTTGGCGGCGATCGCCCCGGCGACCTACGGCGGGTGGCGAAGCCAGCGATCGTTACAGCCTCTGCCACCACCACAAAGACTTTCTGATCCGTGGGAAAGGCAGACCCCGTCGTGGATCGATCGTGTGCTGCTCTACCTGTGACCCAACTTGTCCTAATGTGCTCACATATGGGGTGTTGCTGTGCATTACCCAGTTTCTCGCCGGCAGGAGTTCCAGGGGTCGAACAGACCAAGACGGGCTAGCCTCCAAGCATGACGACGCCACAGACACCTCATCACGGCCCGAGCTACCAGGACAGAGCCGCGGTTCTCCGGCAATTCGGCCCGTTGGTTGTTTCGCTTATGAGCGAGATCGCAGCCGCAAACGGGATACAGATTCATGCAATAAACTATCGGATAAAGGAAGAGGAGAGCACAATACGCAAGCTGTCCAGCAAGGAGGGTAGATATGCCGGACTAAGTGACCTCACCGACATTCTAGGCGTTCGTATTATTACCTACTTCCCGGAAGCGGTCGATGCAATTGCGCACCAAATAGAAGCGGAGTTCAACATAGACCGCGAGAATTCAGTGGACAAAAGAAGCTTGTTAGACCCGGACAGATTTGGCTACCTATCACTTCACTACGTGGCCAAACTAAATGACGAACGATGCGCCCTACTCGAATATCGCCGTTACGCCGACATCTCGTTCGAGGTTCAGATTCGTTCCATTCTCCAGCATGCATGGGCCGAGATCGAGCACGATTTGGGCTATAAGACCCAGCAAGCCATCCCGGCTGAGATCCGTCGCCGCTTCTCGCGTCTGGCAGGTTTACTGGAACTCGCCGATAACGAGTTTCAGGCACTTCGAGATGATCTGCATGAATACGAAACGACCGTCGCGACCGAAATCGAGAAGAGGCCTGCAGATTTCGCGCTTGACCAAGCGACCCTCATCGGATTAATCCAGAAGAACTTTCAGATAAGAGAACTCGACACCTTCATAGCCGAATTGTTCAATCAGCCGTTGAGCGAATGGATAAGCCCTGGATATATATCCAGTCGGATCGAGGCCCTCAATTACTTGGGGATAGGAAATATTGAGGAACTAACAGCTGCACTGAAGAAGAGGAGTGAGACAATAAAGAATTTTGCTGCCGCCTGGCTCTCGCCAGGTCAGCCAGGCAACAACTTCGATGAAGACGACATACCTCGAGAAGTTCGACAAGGCCCGACTCCTCATGGAATTTCTCTCTTCTACCTTGCGTATGTATTGGTATGCGAGCTGGACGAATCCAAGATGCTTCCAGCCCTAGAGGTAATGAAATTGCGCAAACCGGAACAAACAGCGGTTGACCTCCGGCGCATCTTCGCGAGCCTGCCAGCCTCGTAGCGACAGCGGGCTCAGCCTCTGGTTGTGGCCGGCGGGGTCAGTTGCAGACCCCTACCTCGTGGTGTGCTTCGCATAATCAGTCTGTCGTTGTGGTGATTAGGCGCGTGGGCGCGCTGGCCGCGACCGGCCGGAGAGCCGCAGCGCGGCCAGCTGGCGCCCGGACGCACCGCCGTCCGCCGCAGGGGGACGGCCTTGAACCCGTAGAGAAAGTACTCATCCAGTCGACGATCATGGCTTATAAAACTGACGATCATCGTTGACACCTGGGTCTCCGGCCACTACGGAGATCATCTATGTCGAACCCGAGCCCCCCGCTCGACCGTGAAGCCAA
>NZ_JBEPDC010000056.1:0-23012 GCF_040300065.1 Nonomuraea sp. NPDC000554
TTGGCTTCACGGTCGAGCGGGGGGCTCGGGTTCGACATAGATGATCTCCGTAGTGGCCGGAGACCCAGGTGTCAACGATGATCGTCAGTTTTATACGCAACACAACCTGAGCACAGCCGAATAGCTCTTGTAGGTATCAAGCGGCGGCGCGCCGCGCCGCCGTACCCGGCCCTCTGCCGCCCGCCGCCCGGGCGTGCGGCCTGGGGGCCGGTCCTGGCCAGCGGCGCCCCGGGCCGTACCCCACCGCACGCCCGCCGTACCCAACGCACTCACCGACCCCAGCGGCGCACCGCCACATCCGGGCGAGACTTTCCCGATTCCTACTCGGCCCCCTGGCCCGGCGAGGAGTGACGCGCGACCAGCTCGCCGATCGGCCCCGTACGCCAATCAGAGGTGTAGACGCCTACCTGAATCCGTCGATCGGCACCGATCGTGTGAACCTTCGAGGGAACTGTCTTCCGCCGACGGCCTCTCACGTCCACCGGCTCCACGGCACCGACACTGAAGGTCATCACGTCCACCGGATACAGGCCACCAATGCGTTTGCGCTGCACATCGACGAAGTCCGACCAGTTCACCGCAACCCTGAAGGTATCTCTCTGAGCGATCATTTTCTCCTCGGTAACCGTCAGACTTCGGCGCCGCACCTTCATCACAACGAAAAGCAGATACACCACGCTCGCGGCCACGGTAACCCCTGCCGTCAAATTCGCGGGCAACCCAAGGGCGATGGCCAGGACGCAATAGACGACGGCGAGCACGATGGCACCGACTCCACCAGAGAAAAAGGCGAGCGACCAACGTGGACGGTAGATGATCTGCATGGGCAAAACTGTACCGGTGCAGCCACAATCGCCACTCCTTCAACCCCATCGCCCTTGGCGGGCGCTCCGGCTCCGGGATGATCGCCAGGGGCGTGCTCACCGCCGCCGATCTGTGAGTGGCCGAGGTAGGGGCCACGTGCTCTCTATGCTGCGCCACAGCAACGCGATCAGAGAAAGGCCAAGGCTTGTCCGAGCGGATCACCTACACCATGCACCACTTCTCCCAGTCCAACCCGAAGGGACCAGGACAGGGAGAAGTGCCCGCGCTCCTTCGCAGGGTTGCCGACAGCATCGAGGAGCTGGGCAACGTCGAAGTCCATCACATGATCATGCACAACGAGACCACCGAAGACGGGGACTGGCCGAGCCTCACCGTGTACTTCGACTACGTGACCGACCACGCCTGACCTGGAACTCGGCTTCTGATCGTCGTGCCATTTGCGCGCAATTAGCCAGGGTGACGAGCGGGCAATCACGGTCACTCATGCCCGCTACGTGCCCGATCCCTCTCGATCTTCGCTCCTGCCCATGATCTCCTCGGCCGGCTTGCCCATGCCTCAGCAATCAGGTTGTCTCGCTCGCTCGCGGTGTGCAGATAGATCAACGCGGCCCGAGTAGTCGGGTGGCCCATGACTGAGGCGCCGCTCCCCGGCGGTGCCGGGTCATGTCTGAATCACCGCCGACTTTCGGTTTTATGTATCCGAATCCGGCCACGCCGCCATTGTGTGTTCTGCGGAGTATGTCGGCATTTCCAGGATGACGTTCTCCATCGCTGTCCACACCTGCACGATGCGCTTCATTCGCGTAATGGCCGGTGACGGATGGCACGAAGGCTTGTCAAGACGCTAAGGGTATCGCCGAAGCGCCCGGTCATGCCCCCTTGAGCGCTCTTGTTGCACTCTCATCCTGACGTTTGGATCTAGGGAGGCTCTTCTGTGGTGCATCACAAGCGGCGGTTCCGGACGCCTTACCCGTGCTGCCGCCTGTTCTGCCCGGCCCGGTCCTCTCGTAGTGCGCAGGGCGTCGGCCTGCGCTGTTCGCCAAGAGAAGGAGTCTTGAGTATGAGTGCACTGACCTACACCGTCCTCACCGATCCAACGTCGTTGGAGGCGTCAGTGGACGGGCGGACCCCGTCCACTGGGACGGTGTATCTGATGGTCACCAACACCGGAGAGGAGGTGGCCTGGTTAAGGATCGAGGTGAGGGTGCCGGTCGGCGACCGCGCAGGCGACCTGACCCGGGAAATCAGCACCATCGATCTGAAGGGCGAGTACACCGACACCCTGGGCACTCAGACGGACTTCCGAATCGAGCCCGATACCCAGCCGGTGAACATCCAGCAGCAGGGCACCAACGTTCTCGAGGTCACCCCTCAGAGCGGTCGCATAGCCGCTTTCGAACCCGGCGACTACATGTTACTGACACTGGAGAACGTCACCGTCGCCCCCACCGCCGGGGTGGCTGTGCTGATAGTGAGAGAAATCCTCAAAACCGATACCGGGTGGGAGACCAAGTACGCGGCGGTGCCGCTGGCGAAGGCGCCAGCAAAGGAGATTCCGGCACCGCGCGACTTCCGCCCGGACAAGGCGATGCTGGACACCGGAGAAAACCTCACGCTGAGCTGGGACGGGTCTCCCGACTTCACCTATGAGATCGTGTTCCCGGGCGGGCGGAGCCCCGTCTCGGGGGGTACCTGGTCACCGCCCACCCCGCAGCGGGCTACCACCTACATCCTCGTCGCCACCGACCCCATCACCCAGAAGCAGCACTTCCTCACCACCACCGTGCAGGTGCGCCATCCCGTGCTGGAATCGCTCACCGCCACCGCCGGCATCGACACACCCTGGGTCCAGGGGACGGCGCACAAGGGGCGCGTCACCTTCACCGACACAGGGGCGGAGATCTTCGACAACACGGGCGGGCAGGGTGCCGTGACGGCCGACAAGGCCCTCTTGAACGGCGTGAACACCGAATGGGTGCAAGGGCGAAGCGCCGACGACGGAAAGATCACCTTCCCCAAGGATGGGCTCGACGTCCGCCAAGGAAGCGGAGCGTGGGGAAACGTGCACGCCGACAAGGCCGACGTCAACGGCGTCAACACCAAATGGGTGCAGGGACGACACAGTGACGATGGATGGATCAGCTTCCCCAAGGAAGGGCTGAACGTGTATCGGGCGGGCACCCATGAGTGGGGGACCGTGTTCGCGAAGCACGGCCGAATGGCTTCAGGAAAGACTCGCCCCGGAAAGGGCTGGAGGGCCTACGCTCCCGACAGCATCTGCATCGACGTGGACACCAGCGCAGGTGGGTTCACCGGCGCCCCTGTCTACCTCACCTCCGTCGGAGGCGCCGGCGGCATGCAGTATGACCTGGTCGGCACCAGTGCGATCTACGACATCACCGCCAACAAGTTCAGCGTCTACCTCAAATGGCGCGACGACCGCGAACTGACTCCCGCCATGGCCCAGCAGTTCGGCTGGTACATCAACTGGATCGGCTACGACACCCCCTGACCTCGCACACAGGCTGTGCGGCGACGATGTCGATCAGCAGGTCGACGATCTGGGGATGCTGGGGCGCCGTGGCCGAAGGGCATGGAGGCGCCCTATGTCGCGTCGCGGATGGCGCGGGCGGCGTTGATCAGACCGATGTGGCTGAAGGCCTGCGGGAAGTTTCCGATGGGTTCCCCTGTCGCTGAGTCGACCTCTTCGGCCAGCAGGCCGACGTCGTTGGCGTACGAGGACGCGGTCTTGAACGCCCGTTCGGCCAGGGCGCCTTCGCCTGCGAGTGCCAGGGCGTGAGCGAGCCAGAACGTGCACAGCAGGAACGTGCCCTCCTCTCCGGGGAGTCCGTCGGCGGTGCGGTACCTGTGCACCAGGCCGCGGGCGTCGGTCAGGCGGGTGGCCACAGCGTCGACGGTGGCCCGCACGCGGGGATCATCCCCGGGCAGGAAGCCGACCATAGGCATCATCAGCACGGAGGCGTCCAGATCGGCGGCGGCGAACGTCTGGGTGAAGGCGCCCACGTCCTGGTTCCATCCGCGGGCCAGGATCGCGGCGCGGATCTGCTCGCGGGCGCGCGTCCAGCGGTCGACGTACCCGGTGGCCCCGAGCAGGGGTGCCAGGGCGATCGCCCGGTCCAGGCCCACCCAGCACATGAGTTTCGAATGGAGGAAGTGCCGGTTGGGGCCCCGTATCTCCCAGAGGCTCTGGTCCGGTTCCGGCCAGCGGCGGGCGGCCGCCTCGGCCACGTTGATCAGGAAGGAGCGGGTATGCGCGTCGAGCGTGCCCGCGTCGCGGTAGATCTGGTGGGCCGCGTCCAGCAACTCCCCGTAGACGTCGATCTGGCGCTGCAGCCAAGCGTCGTTGCCGACGCGCACCGGAGCGCTGCTCCGCCAGCCGGTCAGGTGGGTCAGCGGCCGTTCGCTCAGGTCCCGTTCGCCGCCGACGCCGTACATGATCTGCAGGTCCACGCCGAGGTCGAGCTGGGTCGCCGAGGCGCGGGCGAGAAAGGCGAAGAACGCGGTCTCCTCCATCTCGCACGCCGCCGTCGCGAGTGCCTGCAGGGTGAAGCTGGTGTCGCGGATCCAGGTGTAGCGGTAGTCCCAGTTCCGCTCTCCGCCGATGCTCTCGGGCAGGGACGTGGTGGCCGCGGCGACGATGGCCCCGGTGGGGGCGAACGTCAGCGCTCGCAGCACCCGGCCACTCAGAGCCACCTGATCCTGCCAGGGACCTTCGTAGCGGGCATGCAACTGGGACCAGGAACGCCAACCCGCGACGGTGTCCTTGAGGCGGCGGCGGATGTGCCGCGGGTTCCGGCGTGGAGGTTCGGCACCCCAGGCCCAGCCCGCTTGTAGGGCCAGGCCGAGGCGTTCCCCGGCTCGCAGCGTGACGGTGGCGTCGGCGACCGAACCGCTCACCCGCAGGTCGACGGGCGCCGACAAGGTGAGGACGTGCGCCCCGCCGTGGGCGATCAGACCGCCGCGTACGGGCTGCATCAGCGGCTTGACGAGCCCGAACTCGGGCCTCGGCGCGAACGCGAGCTCCACAGGGACGCGTCCTTCGACGCAGGTCACCTGGCGCAGGAGGACGCCGGGCGAGGACGCGCCCATCGCGTGCCCGCGTTCCCTGCCACCCAGCGCGAGCGCGTCCATCAGGACCACGGTTCCGTCGGGGCCGCGGAAAGTGGTCTCCAGCACGAGGGTGCCGTCCAGATATCTGCGGGCGACCTCCGCGGTCCTGGCGGGGCGGATCGACCAGTAACCGGCGTTCTCGTCGAGCAGCCGGGCGAAGATGGACGGGCTGTCGAAGCGCGGCATACACAGCCAGTCCACCGAACCGTCGGAGGTGACCAGGGCCGCGGAACGGCAGTCCCCCAGCAGGGCGTGGTCGCTGATCGGTCGCGTGCTCAAGGACGCCTCGTCAACCACTCGGCGAGGACCGCGGGGTTCGCGGCGGTCGCAGGCGGGTGCGGGGCCGCGGCCGGGTCAGGGCCCTGCGTCGGCGCGTCCTGATGGCGTAGACGAGCGCGGATCCGGCGAAGAGCACGCCGGTCACCAGCAGCCATCGGCCGAGGTACGGGCTCAGGTCCAGCGCCGTCGACCTGCGGTAGTTGGCCTCCGAGAGACGCAGGATGAGCGGGAACCAGATCAGGAACAGCAGCCCGGAAAGGGCGGCAGGCACCCGGACATAGTTGATCGACGGCGCCCAGGCGACGGGAGCGGACGGCGGACGTCGGCGACGCCAGGGACGCCGCTGCACGGCGACGTCGGCGAGGGCGTACAGCGGGTAGAGCAGCAGGTCGTGGATGATCGCGGCCCCGACGAACCACACCAGGAAGCCGACCCAGATGCCCGCGGCGACGACCCGGGTGGCGGCGTACCCGGCTAGGGCGAAGCAGGCGATCAGCGCCAGCAGGTGCAACGGGTCGGCCCCGTAACGGGCGGCCAGCCGCCGGTAGGTGGCGCGGATGCGGGCAGCCATGGCGCCGCTCACGATCCGGTGGGGTAGAAGGTGAGCTTGCGTACCCACTTGGTGTTGTGCACGCCGGGGGCGTTCGGGACGATCACCCTGGCGGGGAATCCGTGGTCGAGCGACAGGTCGGCGCCGTTGACCCGCAGGGCGAGCAGGGAGCGGGGGTCGGCCACCTGGGCCGCGCTCAGCGACGCCTGGCCGAAGGCGCCCCCGCGTTCCAGGGATTCGACGAACACGTACACCGAGCCTGGCGACGCGCCCACCAGCCGGGCCAGGTCGGCCAGCCGCACGCCCGTCCACGTCTGCTCGGTCGACCAGCCCTCCACGCACGCGATCGGCAGCCGGTAGGTGTGCGACGGCATCGCCAGCAGGTCGCCGCGGTTCAGGAGCGCCGTGAGCGGGCCGAGTACCGCCAGTTCCCATCCCGGGCCGGTGTCGGCTGGGTTGATGCCCATCTCGGTGGCGGCCTTGTTCACCTGGAAGTCGTTGGGGCCGGAGCCGTAGTCCCGTCCGTGTGGGGCGAGCAGCGCGGTGCGGCGCAGCGGACCGTCCATGGTCTGGCCGACGGACAGGCCGAGCGTGACCAGGGAGGCGCCGCCGACGAAGGCGAGCAGGCCCCGGCGCGACATGGTCGGCTCCGCGGGGTGCACGGGGGTCAGGCCGTCCGGGTCGGGAGGCTCGGGACGGGTGGCGGCGAGGCCGGTCCGCAGCTCGCGGCGGAAGCTGCGCGAGCGCAGTGACCGGAGCATCGTCGGCAGTTTGACGGCGGCGTGCACGACGAACGCCGCGAGGAAGATCCACGCCCCGTAGAGGTGGGCCGGGTAGAAGGAGAACGGGAAGACGTAGAAGAGCTGGATGTTCAGGATGCCGGTGACGAACTCGAACACCGCGCCGCCGACCAGGAGCAGCAGGCTGGCACGTTCCAGCGCCTGGGCGGGCGAGCGGGCTGGAGGCCAGGCGAACAGCTTCGGGATCACCGACCACAGCTTGGCCAGCAGCACCGCGACCAGTGTGAGCCCGAGGATGACGTGCACTCCCTGGGTGAGGCGGTACAGCCAGGCCGGGTGCGTCGGCCAGTCGAACAGGTAGAAGCTCAGCCAGCCGCTCTCCGGGGTCGTGTCGTTGACGGGCAGCCGCGGGTTGTAGGCGGCGTAGGACACCAGGCCGGTGATCGCGACGATCGGGATCCCGATCAGCAGCACGAGGCCGAGTACCGAGGTCAGCCACGGGCCGCGCAGCGGGCTGCGCCAGAACTCCGGCCGGAACGGACCCGGTGGCGGGCCTGACGGCCAGGCACGCCCCGGACGCGCGGGTGTGCGGCCCGCCTTCGCGGCGGGCTCGTGCTGAGCGTCCCCTTGGGACGGCCGATCTGACACCGATGTCCCCCGAAATCAGCGTCTGCCAAGAAGCAGGCAAGGACTCACATCAGTCGGCCGCGAGTCCCACTTAGCAGAAATGCCCCTTTCGAGCACTGTAAAACGACAGCTCTTTGATCATGATCGGATGCTGGTCGGACCGCGCTCGGCGAGGTGGCCCCACGCTGATCCGACAGCGATGGAGACGGCCAGCAACACAGCGCTTCCGGCGATGTCGAGGACGTAGTGGTTCCCCGTGATGAGCACGACTGCCGCCATACCCAGCGGAAAGATCCACGGCAGCAACGCCAGTCGCGGGTGGGAGGCCCGCAGCGCGTACCATGCGGCATACGCGCACCACAACGACCACCCCACGTGCATGCTGGGCATCGCCGACAGGTTCTGGCCGCTCTCGATCTCTCGTGAGGCATGGCCGCCCAGGATGTCGTGCCCGGCAACGATGTCGACGACGCCCGGCAGGGCGAACCGTGGGGGCGACATGGGCAGCGCCCAGTAAACGGGCAGCACGAGGACGGCCATCGCGACGAGGGTCCGGCGGACCTTGATGTAGACATCGGCGTGCCGGACGAAGACCCACACCAGCACACCGATGATCGCGAGGTAGTACAGGCGGTAGTAGTACACCGCCGGCTGGATGAGGGCCGGGTGCTCGGTGAGCCACTGGTTCGCCCTTAGCGCGATGTCCAGGTGGAGGGCCCGCTCTATCGATTGCAGGGCCAGAGCGTTGGCGGTGGCGGCTGCGACGTCCTTCCCGAGGGCGGCATGAAGCCACAAGAAGAGCAGGATCACGAGCAGCAGCGCCTTCCCCTGATCCACAGCACCTCGTGAAACTCAGGCAAGATCGCCGAGGAGCTTCGAGTACACATACATGTCGCGACGTTCATCGCCCACGTCCTGCCAACTGCGCAGCAGCCCCTCACGGACGAACCCCGCTCGCTCAGCAGCCTTCCAAGACGGCGCGTTCCACGGCTCCACATGCAACTCCAGTCGCGGAATCCCCAGCCCCTCCAAGCCCCAGGACGCCACCGCTCGCAACGCCGCACACGCGACACCCTGTCCTCGAGCCGACCTTGCCACCCAGTAACCCACCGAAGCTCGTCCACGCGGACCCGGCCACAACCCGATCTGCCCCACGGCCTGGTCATCGCCGGCATCCGCGATCGCGAAGGAGTACCCAACTCCGTCGACGGCCCTACTCCACTGACGGCGGATGAAGGCCGCGCCCTCCGCATCCGAGTAACTCGACGGCACGGTGGTGATCAAAGGAATGTACGGATCCTCAGAAGCCTCCTGCACCGCCGCAACATCGTCCAGCCGCCACGGGCGAAGCAAGAACCTCTCACTGGCCGACAGTTCAGGAACAATGAGCGGGTTGTCCATCCCCGCATCCTGCCACCGAAGACGATCCCATCCGCACAAGCGAGCCTCCGGGATGATCACCAAGGCCATGCTCATCGACGATCGCCGAGGTGGAAGCCTGATCACCCGCCGCCCACCGTCATCGACCGGGTCGCCGAAACCCTCAGCAAGGCCGCCGCCTGACCCGGCTCAAGAGCTGGGCACGCCGAGGATGAGATAGGCGAAGCCCCACACGTCGCGAAGCCCTCGCAACCAGATCGACCGATGATCGTCGAGCCGGGCCCGTACCTCTTCGGCCTCGGGATGGTCGCCGTTGGCGAGCAGCCACTCCTCAGCTCCGGCGGCGTATCCGGACTCGAACTCCTCCAGTTCGCTGCGCGTCGCCGTTTGGATGCGCAGCGGGCGGAAGCCCTCGGTGGTCGCCACGTCGACCAGATCGGGCAGGTAGAAGCACTCGTCGATAGTCGTTCCCGGCCACATGTGCGCCAGCTGTTGCTCGCTCGGCGTCCGCTCCCAGTAATCGGCGCCGAACAGCAGCACGCCGCCGGGGTTCACCAGCTGGCGCAACGCCGTGAGCGCCTCGGGGACGGTGCCGAACGCCTGGTAGGCGCCGCTGCTGATGACGACGTCGGCCGCGCCGGCGTGATCGGTCGCCGAGCCCTCGATGAAGTCGACCCGATCGGCCAGCCCCCGCTTCGCGGCGTTGTCCCGGCCACGTGCGATATCGGGGCCGCGGACGTCGATCCCGATCCCGCGCGTACCGGGCGTGACCTCCAGGATCCGCAGCAGCAACTCGCCCCAGCCGCAGCCGTAGTCGACAACGGTGGCGGGGTTCCGCGCGGCCAGCTCGGCGGCGATACGGTCGGCACGCTCGGTGGAGAGCGGGCCGTGGAACGTCAGGTGGGATTCCGAGGCGAACCCGGAAGCAAAAGGCACTGGAATTCCTCACATAGTGGTCTTGGAGGCCGGCGATGCGGCCCGTCGGGCGGCCTGTCTCAACCGATCGCGTCGAGCAGCAGCTTCGCGGCCACCGTCGTCCCGTCGGTGCGGATCTCATCGGCCACAGCTCTCGCCCGGTCTTGGGTCTCGGGGGTCAGGGCTGTTTTGAGTGCGGCTGACAGGGACTCGAAGGTCGGGGTCGGACCGTCGTGTGCTGCGCCGATGCCCAGCTCGGCCACCCGTCCGGCCCAGTATGGCTGGTCCGCCGCCTGGGGTACCACCACCTGCGGCGCGCCGGCCCGGGCGGCGGTCGTCGTGGTGCCAGCGCCGCCGTGGTGCACGACGGCGGCCATCCGGGGAAACAGTGCCTGGTGGTTGACCTCGCCGACGACGAAGCAGTCGTCCCGGTCGTCGATCAGGGCCAGGTCGGCCCACCCGCGAGCGATGACCGCGCGGCGTCCCTGCGCGCGGATCGTCTCGATGGCCACCTGGGCGGCGTCGGCTGAGGCGTGCATGGGCATGCTGCCGAAGCCCACGTACACCGGTGGTGTGCCGGCGTCCAGGAACGCCACCACCTCTGCCGGGAGTGGCCGAACGTCGGGGACGATCCACGCGCCGGTCTGCACCACGTCGAAGTCCGGCGTCTCCTGCCACGGGTCCAGGACCGGATCGGTGGCCAGCCACGGCCGGTCGCCGATGACGTAGTCGCGGACGTTGCCCACCGGCGGCAGGCCGATCGAGGCCCGGTTGGTGTTGAGCGCCGCGCCGAACAGCGCGTTGATGCTCTGGGCGTCCAGGTCCCACAGCGCCCGGTTGTCGCTCACCTCCGGCGGGAACGGCCGGCCCGGATACGCCAGCGGCCGGTGGTGCGGCGACGGCAGGGTGAGCTGCTGGAAGGTCACCGACACCGAGCGGATGCCCAGTTTCTCGGCCACCGACAGCCCGCCCGCCGCGGCCGGCAGCATCCCGGTCGCCACCAGCACATCGCATCCCTCGGCCGCCGCGGTGACCACCTCGAACTGGCTGGCGATCACCTCGGCCGCGCGCTCCGGCAGCGAAGACGCCGGCGGCGCTCCGGCCGCCAGCGCACGCGCCGACCGTCCGACCGCCATCAACGGCACACCGACGCCCGCCAACCGCCGCGCGAAGTCCTCATCCGGCGGCGCGCACACCCGCACCTCCGCGCCGAGCTCCCGCAACCGCACCGCGAGCCCCACCAACGGTTCGACATCCCCGCGCGACCCGTACGTCGACAACAACACCCGCATTTCGTATCCCCCGTTTCCGCAGGTTCTGGCCTCGGCCGACGATTCTGCGGCATGACCCGGGTCTTGCCGCAAGCCCCCTGGTGCGCTATATGTTGAGCGTGGCGGGGAGTAGATCTCCTCGCCATTGTCGTGCGCTGTGGACCGTCGACCTCGATCTTCGCGTTGTCAGACCAGGTCGTGCGTCGGTGATCACGTCTCCCCGGCCGACCTGTCCCGCGGATGCTCCGCCGCCTGCAGCAAGGGAAGGAACGCGTACGCGACCTGTTGGGCCGGCCTCCATGGGGCCCGCTGTACCAGGACCTCATCGGCGAAGCACAGCACGACCCAGAGGTCGCCGCCGCACTCAACCGGCGTTTCATCGAGCCCCAGACCGCCAACACCCTGGCTCGCCTCAGGTCCGCCAAGGAGCAGGGGCAACTCGCACCCGACGTCGACCTGGACCTGGCGTTCGAGATCCTGTCCGGCCCCTTGTACTTCCGACTGCTGATCACACAGCAGCCGCTGACGCACGCCTACATCGACCGCGTACTCCACGCGCTCTTCGCCGGGATGAGCCCCAGACCGCAAACGCGATAAAGGCAGCCAGTCCGAGCGGGCGGGACCGTAGCGGGGGACCTTCGCTGCGCGTCGTGGCGACGCCGGGCCGCTTCCCCACCGCGTTCGCCCGCCGACAACTCCCGGCGCACCGGCCGGTGCAGTGCCGACAGCGACGGCACAGGGCCGCACGCCGGGACCCTTACCCGTCGCCTCGGCCCCGTCGCATGGTGACCGGTGCCGCAGCTCACGCAGAAGCTCGCCGGCGCGCAACCCACAAAGTCCATTGCAGCCAACGAGGCGCAACGGATACCTTCGCCAGGCCGCCCACATGTGGGTCGGCGCCGTCGACAAGGAGGTGTGCAGCACATGCGCAGGAGCCGTCTCCACCAGACCCCGTGCTCTGCCACCTGCTACTTCCTCAAGACGGAGACACCTTGTCGATTCGCATCACCAAGCTGACCGACCCCGACCGCACGGCGTCCAGCCACCGTCTGGCCTGGCTGGCGTCCGGGCCCGCCGGAACTCCCGTCGGATCGGCCTTCCTGCGCCTGTTCACATCGTCCGGCCAGGATCACCTGGCGGAACTCGAACTCGCCGTCCATCCGGCCGAGCGGCGCAACGGCACCGGCTCTCAACTGCTGGCGGCGGCTGTGGCCACCGCCCGCGCCGAAGGCCGACGCTGCGTCACAGCCCAGGCCGAAGCGGGCTCACCCGGCGACCTGTTCCTCTCGGCACTGGGCTTTCGCAAGGTCCAGACCATGATCTTCACCCGGCTTGCCCTGGCTCGGGTGGACATCACCGCCCTCAAGGAGATTATCCGACAGCCGCATCCCGGCTACCGGCTGGAGTCGTGGGACGGCACCGTCCCCGACGAGCTCGCGGAGACCTTCGCGGCCTCGCGGCGGGCCATGGACGACATGCCGATGGATGACGCCGACTACGGCACGATGATCTGGGATGTGGACCGGGTTCGATCGGTGGCTCGGGCCGTCGAGAAGCGAGGCGACCTCCTGCACACGGTCGCCGCCGTCCGAGTGGCGGACGGTGCGATCACCGGGTTCACCGAGCTTGTCGTGCCCGGCAGCCGCGTGGGTGACGGCCAGCACTACGGCACCGGCGTCCTGCCCGAACACCGCGGGCTTGGCCTCGGCCGATGGATGAAGGCTGAGGCGATCCGGCAGGCCATCGAGTACCACCCGCTTCTCGACGGCCTGCTGACAGACACGGCCGCGAGCAATCGGCCCATGCGCGCCATCAACGACGAGTTCGGCTACTCGCCCACACACACATCGCTTCGGTACCAGCTCGATCTGTAGACGCGCCGGCCGGGGACGCGAAACGTGCGCCCCGGCCTGGCGTTGCTGGTTGAAGGTGACTCATGCCACACGCAGCGGCTGCTCCGACGTCCGGACCAGGTCCGCGATGGAGTCGTGGATCCTGTGCTGGTACGGCTGGCGCGAGCCGTACCCGATGGAGGCCGCGACGTTGCTGCCCGCCAGCCTGCCTTGGCGCAGGGCATGTCGCCCGCTCATCGGGGTGATCTTGCCGGGCCTGGTGAGGTCGGGGACGGCGGCCACGTCGCCGCAGGCGTAGATCTCGGGATGGCCGGGCACGGCGAGGTGCTCGTCCACCCTGATCCTGCCCTGCTCGGCCGCCAGTCCGAGGTTGGTCACGAGCGGATCGGGGCGGACCCCGAAGCTCCACACGATCGTGCGGGTGGGGATGAACTCGCCGTCGGTGAGCCGCAGCCCCCGGGAGGTGACCTGGCCCAGCGAGGTCTGCGTCCGGACGTCCACCCCCCGCGACCGCAGCATCCGTGCCGTGGTCCTGGACAGGCGGTGCCGCATGTCAGGCAGCAGTCGCTCGGCGGGATCGGCCAGGATCCAGCGGAGTGGCTGCTCGCGCAACCGCGGGTCGCGGCAGGCGATCGACTGGGACAGCGACTGCCCGGCCGAGGCCGCCGCCGTCCCCGCGTATCCCGCGCCGAGCACGACGAACGTGCAGCGCGCCGCGCGTTCGAAGGGATCGGTGCTCGCGGCGGCCAGGGAAAGCTGCCGGTGGATGTGATCGCGCAGATGGAGGGCCTGGCCGACGTTGTGGAAGCCGACGCTGTGCGCCGAGACCGCGGAGACCTGGGCGACTTCGCTCACGCCTCCCGCCGCGACGATCAGCCGGTGGTAGTCCAGCACGCCGCCGTCGTAAAGCACGCGCTGGGCGTGGGCGTCGATGTGGGTGACCGTGCCGAGCACCACCCGCACGCCCGGTAGCGTCTCAGCCAGCGGCACGCTCACTCGATCCGGGCTGAGGACGCCCATCATCGCCTGCGGGAGCAGTTCCGGACGCAGCGCGACGCCGGTCGGGTTGACCAGCACGATCTCCGCGCCGTCTCCCACCCTGCGCGACAGGGTACGCGCCGCCTGGTATCCGGCGACCCCAGCTCCGACGATCACAACCTGTGGCCGGTTCGGTGTCACTGTCATCTCCCTGAGGTGATCGCCGGCTCCCGGCGCTCTTGCTGCGCCGGCGCCAGCCGTTCGTGGAATCCGCCGTCCGGGGACCGCGTGATGATCCCGGTCTCCACTCCGTGCTCGGCCACGTGGTGGTCCGTCTGCTGAAGTGCGAGGCAGATCCATCGGGTGAGGATGAAGGCGATGACGGGGCCGATGACCACGGCGAACCTGAAGAAGATCGTCACAGCATCGACGGTGAGGTGGAACTGGTGGGCGATCTGGTCGTTGGCCGCGGCTGCCCACAGCAGGCCGTAGAACGTGACGCCGGCCACCGCGACGGCCGTCTTCACCGGCGTCTCGCGTGGCCGATCGAGCAGGTCATGCGCGAGCGCCTCGCGGGCCATGCGGCTCGTGGTCTTGGGCCGACCCAGCGCGTCGCGGCGGCTGCGTCGCGAGCCGAGGAAGCGCTCGGCCATCGGGTAGGCGGCCAGGGCGGTGAAGAAGACCCCGGGTATCACCAGTGTGGGGACGAGGACTGCGAGGCTGAGCGTGTAGTCCCCGATGGTGAGTTCCCACCTGGGCATGATCCGGAGGGCGCCATCGAGGAACCCCATGTACCAGTCGGGAACCGAGCCCGCCGAGATCTGCGTCGGCCTGGCAGGGCCGTACAGCCATATAGGGGCAATCTGGAACCCGAACCCGAGAATGATCAGCATGCCGATCGTCGCGAGCGCCATCGTCGGGCGTGCGCTCCGCCGCGTCGGCACCGAGGCGATGAACCGCGAGTGGCCATGCCGCCGCACCAGCAGTTCACGGGCGATCAGCAGCGCGGCCATGACGACCGCGATCAGCAGGTGCCCCCCGTACATGACCGGAATGACCCTGTCACCGGGAAAATACGGGCCGAACAGCAGCGAGAGCGCCCAGGTTCCCACCACGGGGATGGACTGCACAACCGACATGATCAGCCACAGGCTCCCGCCCGACAGCATGTCGTCAGGCAGGGCGTTGCCGGTCTCGCCCGCGGCCATGCCCAGCGCCAGCAGCGTCACCCAGATCAGCCACTGCCCGGTGCGCGGGCGGCGGAACGCGCCGGTGAGGAACATACGCAGCAGTTGCAACACGACGGCCGCCACGAAGACGAGCGCCGCCCAGTGGTGGACCTGGCGGATGAGCAGGCCGCCGCGCACCTCCAGGCTCAGACGCATGGTCGAGTCGAAGGCCTTGCTGACGAAGAGTCCGCGCATCGGGCCGTGCGAGCCGTCGTAGGTCACCTGGGACATGCTGGGGTCGTAGAACGCCATCAGCACCGCCCCGGTCACCACCAGAACGACGAACGACCAGACGGCGATTTCCGCGAACATGAACGACCAGTGGGAGAACTGAAACGAGCGGCGCTTGGCCGACAACGAACGCATGTGACGCCCCCTAACCTTGCCTACTCACATGACGGAATCGGGCCTGGGGGTGTGACATCGATGAGGCGTCGGCGACGGTGATTCCCGTCACTACCATCGGGTCCTTTGTCGGGGCTGACGTGACCACGCCTGCCCGTACGGGGTCACCCTGGTCACGGTCGGCGACTGAAGTGATCCCCCGACGGCGTGCCTCCCGGACCGTAGCGCCTGTACTTGCGGGACCTGGCTACCCGGGGTTAATTTGGCCATATGACCAACTTAGGCGATCGACCAAATTCGGGTCGTGGTGATCGACGCCGGGAGCAACTGGTGGACGCCGGCATCGCGCTGCTGTGTGAAGGGGGATGGCCGTCCGTCACCACGCGTGGCGTGGCCGAGCGCGCGGACACCAATCCCGGTCTGATCCACTACCACTTCGGCGGGCTGCCCGGTCTGCACGCCGAGATCGCCCGTCAGGCCGGAGAGCTGGTCATCAACCCCCTGGTGGCCGAGCTCCTCGGCGCGCCGGACGAGCGGGCGGCGCTGGCGATGGTGCAACGCCTGCTGCCGGAGACCACCGGCGACGAGCAGACCACCCGGCTGGCCGTGGAACTGATCGCGGGGGCGATGCGCGACCCGGCACTCGGCGAGGTTCTCCGGGACCAGCTGCGGGAGGCCCGCACGCAGATCGCCGACCGTCTGGGCGGGCTCCACCCACGCTGGTCGGCCCAGCGGCGGGCCGGAGTGGCCGTCCTCATCACCGCGCTGATCGACGGGCTGATGCTGCACTACATGCTGGACCCCGGCCTACCGGCCGGAGCGGCCCTGGCGGCCGTGGAGGACCTGCTGGAAGACGAGCGGCCATGAGGATTCTCATCTGCGGCGGCGGCGTCGCCGGCTTGACGTTGGCGTACTGGCTGCGGCGCCGGGGTTTCGAGCCGGTGATCGTGGAGCGCGCCCCGCACGGCCGCCTGGGCGGGTACGGCATCGACTTCTTCGGCACCGGGTACGACGTCGCCACCCGCATGGGCATCATCGACCGGCTGACGCCACACCAGCTACCGGTCGACTCGGTGGACTTCGTCGACGAGTCCGGCCAGGCCACCGCCCGGCTGACCGGCGCGCTCCTCAACAAGGTCATCCGGGGGCCGCATCTGGGGCTGATGCACACCACTCTCGAGGGAGCTCTTCTGGACGTGATCCAGAACGACGTCGAGATCCGCTACGGCGAGACCATCACCGCGGTACGGGAGATCGGCACCGCCATCGAGATCGACTTCGCCAACGACGGCACGGAACGGTTCGACCTCCTGGTGGGCGCCGACGGGATCCACTCGGTCACACGGGACCTGGTCTTCGGCCCCGAGACCAGGTTCGCCCGTCACCTCGGCTGCCATCTGGCCTCCTACCCGGTGCCCGACCGCTACGACATCGGACGAGTCCGGGCACACTACACCGAGCCAGGCCGGCAGGCCGTCGTCTATCCGACCGGGCAACCCGGCGAACTGATCGCCTTGTTCCTGTTCAGGGCGTCCCGCGCGGGAAGCGTCCCGCGCGCCCAGCGCCTGGACCTGCTGCGCGCGACCTTCGACGGCATGGGATGGATCACGCCGTCGCTGCTGGCCGACGCCCCTGCGAGCGAGACCGTCTTCATGGACACGATGACCCAGATCGTCATGCCCGCCTGGCATCGCGGCCGGACGGCGTTGATCGGCGACGCGTGCGGCTGCATGACCATGGTGTCTGCGCAGGGCGTGTCGATGGCGATGGCCGGTGCCTACGTCCTGGCCGAGACGCTGCACGCCGAGGGCGACCACGTGCGCGCGTTCCGCCGCCACCAGGAACGCATGCACGCGGAGGTGACCCGGCGGCAGCGCAACGCGCTGTTCTTCGCCCGGTCACTGGTGCCCGGCACGCGAGCCGGGTTGATCGCGCAGAGCCTCGTCAGCCGGCTCGTCATGCGCAACGCGTTCGCGCCCGTACTGCGCCGCCAGTTCGGCGTCGGCACCATCCTGCCGCCGCAGGACGCGGCCCCCGTCGACGTGAGAGAGGACTGAACCGTGGAGATCGTCAAGAAGACCACCCCGCCGACCGGGCTGCGGCGCAGGCTGTGGCGGCTCCCCATACGGCTGTACCGGATGGGGCTGGGCCCGCTTCTGGGACGCCGGATCATGCTTCTCACCCACATCGGCCGAGTCTCGGGCGAGCGACGCCAGGCCGTCATCGAGGTCATCGAGCATGACGAGCACGGCTACGTGGCAGCCTCCGGATTCGGGCCGCGCGCCGACTGGTACCAGAACGTCATGAAGGCCCCGGACGTCACCATCCAGGTCGGCGGCCGAACCCTCCAGGTGCTCGCCACCCCGCTTCACGCCGACGAAGGCGCGCAGCTCATGGCCCGGTACGCGCCGCGCCACCCGGCCGCCGCCCGCCAACTCTGCAAGATCATGGGCTACGCGGTCGACGGCAGCGTCGAGGACTACCGAGAGGTCGGCCGGCACATCCCGTTCGTGCGGTTCACGCCCCGCGGCAACCGTCCACCGGGGACCTGATCTGTTATCTCCGACCGTCCAGCCCGCCAGGGAGCCATGTTTGCACTGAGGACGGCCATCAGCGCGACGGGTCAGCACCGAGAGGCCTGTATCCAGCTCCCTCACCCAGGTCGAGGAGAACCTTGCCTGAGCCTTGATCGTTGGTGGAGCTGCTTCGGCACTCCAGCCGAAGGATGCTCCAGCGAGATCAGCTCGCCTCGCGCAGCGGTTGAAACTGGACGCTCAGCCGCATCTCCAGAGCCTCCGCGAGCCGCTCCAACATGGGGATGGTCGGCATCGTTCCCCCTGCCTCGAACCGTGCTACGGCTGGCTGCTTCAGTCCAGTACGCTCTGCCAGTTCTGCTTGCGTCAAACCGAGTTGCTCACGCCGCAGTCGAACCGCCTCGCCCAACTCGAACCGAATCCTCGCCGCCTCATACGCTGCTCCCGCACCGGGACGGCTCATGATCTCAGCCTTCTTGTTGGCCCAGGACCCGCGCTCTCCCACTCCACTCGCTCCTCATCTGCGCTGTGCGCCTCAGCTATGCACCGCTGCATGGCCCGCCATGCGCGCTCGATCTCGGCGGGCTCGCGCATCCGCTGCTTTCGGAACACCGTCAGCATGATGATCCGCCTTCCGGGAGCGATCCAGTAGGTGATCCGTACCGCCTCCCGGTGAAGATCGAAGCGCAACTCCCGCAGCTTGCCATGGAGTTGACGGGTGTAGGGCTCGTCGAGCAGAACACCGCGCCCAGCCAGCAGATCGACGTAGAACGCTGCTGTTTCCTGGTCCTCCTGATCAAGCGTGTCGAACCACTCATCGACCTCAGGCTCCACCTCTCCCCTTCATAACACAGACGTTATAGGTACCGGCAAGAGCCAGATCCCGGGAATGCGAAATCAGGGACGGACACTCACCGCCTGGGACCAATGAGAGAGCTCGACGACTCGACATCCGATCTGCAGTTCGCGGCCCCAGCCCGAAAGCCCGCCGTCTTCGCGAGGGCTCGACGGCCCCCAGTGATCCCACCCACTGGGGGGCTCGCGAACGTCGCGAGGAGGACGAGCGCGCGGAACCGCCTGTCATGGGCTCAGTCGGCCTGCCCGTTGTCCATCATCTTCCACAGCACGTGGTCTGCCTCTTCACGAGTGAGGAACACTTCCGGATGTGTCAGTCCCGCTCGGGGTAGTAGTTCGCCGTGTCCAGCACCGTCTTGCCGGCCAGAGCTTCGGCGGGGAGCTGTTCGTAAACCTTCACCGGGATAGCCGCCACCACCAGGTCTCCGGCGCGCGCCGCACGCCCGCCCAGGTCAGCGACAAGATCAGCGAGTGTCTCAGGGCCTCGCGCATTACTGAGGACAACCTCAAGGCCTGCCGCGACGGCCAGGCGGGCGACGGAAGAACCGATCATTCCGCTGCCGATGAGCCCGAGCGTTTGGGGCACGGCTTCTCTCCGTTCGTTCGGGTAGCTGTCGCGATAAGAGCCGGCGGCGGCGATCGAGCTCGGGGGCCCAGCAGGATCGGCCCGGCGACACCGGCCGGGTGACGGCGGACCGTGCGTGTCTCGTCCTGTGAGGAACGGACCTTGTCACGGGAGGACGACGATGCGCCCGCGGGGGTGATCAGGCTCGGCGCCTTCTTGGAGGTGGTGGGACCGGGCGGCCTCGGTGAGCGGCAGCCGGGTCCCGATCCGGGAGACCAGGGTTCCGCGGGCCAGGAGGTGGTTGATCGCCGTGGCGGCCGCGGCGAGTTCGGCTACGGTGGCGTTGCTGATCACGAAGCCGCGGAGGCTGGCGTTGCGCGTGTAGAGCTGCCCGACCGGCAGCACGGGGGTGGCGCCGAGACCGGCCATGATGATCATCCGGCCGCCGCGGGCGAGCAGGGGGACGGTCTGCTCCAGGTGGTGTTGGCCGGCGTTGTCCCAGAACACGTCCACGCCGTCGGGAGCGAGTTTGGCGATCTCCGCGTACGCATCCGGGTCGTGGTAGTCGACGACCTCGTCGGCGCCGCACCGCCGGCACCAGGCGAAGTCGTCCGGGCGCGCGGTCGCGATGACCCGCGCCCCCGCGGCCGCGGCGAGTTGGACGGTGGCGGTGCCGACCCCGCCGCCCGCGCCGGCCACGACGACCGTCTCCCCGATCCGCAGGTCCGCCTCCTTGACGAGGCCGATGTGCGCGGTGGCGGCGGTGTGCAGGGACGCGACCGCGTTCTCCGGATCAACGCCGCCGGGCAGGTGGTAGAGCCGGTCGGCGGGCACGGCGGCGTACTCGGAGAAGGACCCCTGGCGACCGTCGAGCCCCAGGCTGTTGCACCACACCGCGTCGCCGGGAGCGAACCCCGGCCCCGCCGTGACCACGGTCCCCACCAGGTCGCGGCCGATGATGAACGGGGACGGCAGGCGCGTCCGGTAGGCGCCGGAGCGGACGAAGGTGTCGACGTGGTTGACCGCGAGCGCCCGCACCTTCACCAGGACCTCCGACGAGCCGGGCTCGGGCACGGAGAGCCGGCCGATCCGTATCTCGTCCGCCGGGCCGGGGCGCGTGACGTACGCCGCGGTCATGGTCTCCTGGTCGCTCATCGTTCCTCTTCCAGGTCGGCGAGGTACATACGCGCCCACGCATGCCTGAGGTCACCCTCGTCGGCGCCGCCGAAGGTGTAGGCCGGAGACAGGATCGGCAGCGCCCGCTCCACGTGCACGAGGATCACGCGATGGGCGGGGTAGCCGGGACCGTTCAGGTTGAGCAGCCACGCGTGCAGCCACTCGTACACAGGGTCGCCGGGCTCACGGAACTCCGCGGTGCCCTTGAACCGGTAGCCCCGCCTGCGGAGGAAGTCGATCGAGTTGATCTCGATACGCGGATCGCGTTCGAGGTTGCCGACCGTGTTCGGGGACGCGATGTCCATGAAGGCGATGTGCTCGTCGTCGTACACCCGCATCGACCCCTTGGGCGAGAGATTGGGCGAGCCGTCGGGGCACACCGTGGCCACGAAGGACAGACGCGCGGTCTCCACGATCAGCCGCATATCGTCGTCGATTGTCTTCATCGTCGCTCCTTCGGTGAGGCCCACGCTTCGACCTCGCGGAGGAGGTCTCCGCGCTTCCCGCGTAGGTCCTGCCTTGATCGGACGGGCCATGCAGTCACGACCGGTTCTCTGCCCAGCTCGGGCCTCCATCAGGCCATGATCGATGGAGTCCCGGGCTGACAGTGCGGGTTCGGTTCCGTCACCCGCTCCATCTACCCAGACCTTCATGCGCAACCGCACCACTGGCTTCGGCGGGCACGGCGTATCGGCAACGAGCTCAGCAACCTCCTCCAGAGCGGCGAAGGAGAGTGGACACCCCGTCATCCAGGACAGGCCGCTCGGCGACCTGACCGCTACTCGCCCGGGCTTGGGGCAGTCTCCTGGCTGATCCACTCCAGATGGTCAGCCGCTACGGGCGATCGCCGGACTGATCCCGATCCTCATGCGGATAGTGCCCATGGTGCTTCTGGCGCTGTCGTTCGAGGTAGCCCACGCCGGTGAAGAGCAGCCCCATGGCCGCCGCTCCGACGAGCCAGACGATCAACACGTTCAGCGTCAGCGCGGAGCGAGCGTCCGCAGCGGCTTTGACGAGGATGGAGACGCCGAAGAGACCGCAGGAGACCAAGAACATGATGAACCCGAGTCGTACGGGATGGGTCGCGGAGAAGCGCTGGCCGCGGTGCGGCTCAACATCGCCGCCCATGAACGCGTTTACGCGCCAGTACCAGTCCGCAAGGAGTTTCGAGAGGCGCACAGACGACCCCTTTCATGCCTCCGACGGAGGGCTCCGAATGTCCAAGGGCATTGCGGCTGTCGAAGGCCCGTGAAGACTGAGGTGGAAGCCTGATCATCCCGTCCGCCATCGAGCCGGGACAAGCGGAGCAGGCCGGATGATCAGGCGGGCGACGTGCGCGGAACGAGTCCGCATGCTGTCTTTTGCTCGATGCAGCGACATGATCAGGGAGTGGGGCAGTCGTCCGAGCAGATCCGGGTGGACCATGCGCCACTTCGCCCAGTCGAACCCTGAAGGTGCAGGGCGAGGCTCGTGCGCCCACGTACGGAGCCCTCGTTGTCAGGGGACCCGCGGCAGATGACGGCCCAGGACACGTGAGATGACCGTCTCGGCGGGCCTTCCGAGGACTCGCTCCAGATCGGGGGTCTGCCTTTCCAGCGCGCCCGCGCGCACCTGGGCAGAGATCCAGCTCATGGGGCCCGGGTCGGCGTCCGGGAGTTCGCGGTAGGTCACTCCCAGCGCTGTGGCCACCTCGGGGTAGCTCCACAGGGGGCCGGTGAAGTCGTAGGCCTGGCCCAGATGCCCCTCCCCCGTCAGGACGTTCGCCGCCGCCACGGCCAGGTCTGACCGGAACGCCGTGTTCAGGCCGCGGCCCCCGGTACTACTCGTGATCGCTCCGTCGGAGACCTGCGGGACGAACGCGTCGCTGTAGAAGGGATGACGCAACAGCGTGTACGGCAGACCGCTGTCGAGTATGGCCCGTTCGGTGGCGAGATAGGCCTCCGTCATGCCGGTGGCGGCCGTGTCGGCTCCCAGGAAGCTGGTGAAGACGATGGCACCGACCCCGACATCCTTGGCGGCGGCCACGGCGGCCAGATGCTGCCCGATCCTGCGGGCGGAGTCGAGTTCGGGCGAGGAGATCAGAAGGAGACGGCCGGCCCCTTCGAAGGCCACCCGCAGACTTGCCGGATCGTCGTAGTCGCCGCGCCGTACCGGTACGCCTTCGGGAGCCCGTTCGGGATCACGCACGACGGCTACGACGTCCCCCCTCGTGCGTAGATTGTCGATGACGAGGCGGCCGAATGCACCGGAAGCGGCCGAGATTACGATCATTGAGAAGACTCCCTCTTTGACTTCCTCCCCCTCCTAAAGCTAAAGGAGGGAAAGTCCCACCCTCGCGGGTAAGGTTTCCTGCTTCACAGCCGACCGCACGCGGAGCAGGTCTTGCTGGAGGGGTACCAGCGGTCGATCACGATCAAGTGCCGCCCCTGTCTGGCGGTCTTGTACTGCAGTTGGCGCCGGAACTCGCCCCATCCGCAGTCGGAGATGACCCGCGCCAGTCGGCGGTTGCGGACCATGTTCTTGACGGCCAGGTCCTCGATCACGATCAGGTCGTGCTCGCGTACCAGGCGGGCGCTGGTCTTGTGCAAGAAGTCGGCGCGGGCGTCACGGACCTTGGTGTGCGCGCGGGCGACCTTCGCCCTCGCCTTGTTCCTGTTGTTCGATCCGCGCTGTTTGCGGGCCATGCGCCGCTGGTAGCGCGCCAGATTCTTCGCCTTGCGTTCCAGATGGCGCGCATTGGCGATGCGCTCCCCGGTGGA
>NZ_JBEPDC010000057.1:0-19559 GCF_040300065.1 Nonomuraea sp. NPDC000554
CCGCCAGCCCCGCCGCCAGCCCCGCGGCCAGCTCTGCGGCCGGGCCCGGCGGCAGCGCCCCGTGCAGCAGTTCCACGCGGTGCACCAGGCGCGGCGCGGCCAGCGGAACGCCCCGCGCGGCCGAGGCGGGCAGCAGGGGCCGTCAGCCGGCGGGCCGCCCGGGGCGCCGCCGTGGTGGCAGGTCAGGCCGCCCGCTAGGAGGCGTGGCCCTGCCCGCGGATCGCGGCCTTCTCGCGCGGTGCGGTCCGCATGCGCCGGACGACCTGGGCGAGGCCCGCTGTGACGAACGCCGCCGCCACCAGCAGGGCGCTGACCCACAGCGGCGAGCGGTAGCCGAGCCCGGCGGCGATGGTGACGCCGCCGATGGCGGGGCCGGCGGCCGCGCCCACGTTGAGGGCCGCGGTCGCGAACGAGCCGCCCAGCGAGGGCGCCTCGGCCGCCGCGTACAGAACCTGGGCGATCAGGGTCGAGCCGACGGCGAACGAGAGGGTCCCCTGGACGAAGACGAGCAGGAACGCGGCGACCGGGCTGCCGGCCGTGGACGCGAAGAGCGCCCACCCGGCGAGCAGGGCGATCCCGCCCGGAATGAGGACTCGCATCGGCCGCGTGTCGGACAGGCGGCCGCCGATGGTCACTCCGGCGAACGACCCCAGACCGAACAGCGCCAGCACAGCCGGCACCCACCCCTCGGAGAAGCCGCTGACGTTGGTGACCAGCGGGGTCAGATAGGTGAAGGTGCAGAAGGTGGCGGCGTTCACCAGCGCGGCCAGCAGCAGCACGACCAGCAGCCGCGGGCCGCGCAGCGCCCGCAGTTCGCGCCGGGCGCTGGGACGGGCCTCGTCCGGGGTCGCCGTGTCCGGCACCGAGCGCAGCACGGCGACGACGGCCGGCAGGGAGATCAGGGCCACCGCCCAGAACGCCGACCGCCAGCCGAGCGCCTGACCGAGCGCCGCACCGGCGGGCACACCGGCGACGCACGCGAGCGTGATGCCACCCAGCAGGACGGAGGTCGCCCGCCCCTTGGCGTTCGGCGCGACCATGCCGCTCGCCGTCGCGAGCCCCACGGCGAGGAAGCCGGCGTTGGCCACCGCCCCGAGCACCCGGGTCACCAGGAGCACGGAGAAGCTGGTGGTGACCGCACCGACGACATGCACGAGCATGAACGCGACCAGGAAGACGAGCAGCGCCCGCCGGCGCGGCCAGCGCAGACTGAGCACCGCCATCAGCGGCGCTCCGACGATCATTCCTGCGGCGAAGGCGGACGTCAGCGCGCCGGCGGCCGGGATGGACACGTTCAGTTCCCTGGCGATGTCCGGAACCAGCCCGGACAGCATGAACTCGGACGTTCCCTGGGCGAATACCGCCAGTCCGAGGATGTAGATGGCGAAGGGCATGCAGAAACTCCACTGCTGCGTCGGAAGGGCATCACAACGAGGGCGCGGCGCACCGCCGCGGCACCTCGAACAGGCCGCAGGAAGCGGGCGTTCATCCGGGGCGCGCGGGCGCTACCGCGTGAAGGAGACCGGGCTCGGCACCACGAGGGTGAGCGAGCTCCCGGGAAGAGTCAGTCCGTGTGACGGTGATCCGGCGGCAAGGGTGACGAAAGGGCGCGCGGTCTCAGCGACGGCGCGTGACATCACAGGAAGCCACCGAAGGACCGGTGGCTAGCGTCTTGACGCCTCAGGACTGGACATGGGCCACACCCTAGTGAAGGGCCACAGGGCTCGTCCACCGCATTACGCGCCTGAGGAGGCCCGCGCTCCCGATGGTCAGCCGGTGACGGGCTCGGCGTGCAGGACCGTCCGCAGGCCGGGCACGGTGATCGCGGCGAGCCGGCCGCCGGTGTCGGAGCGCAGGCGCAGCACCTGCTCGCCGGCCCCCGCCAGCAGCTCGCCGTCCAGCCAGGCCAGCCCCCGCGCCTGGCCTGGCAGGTCCCAGGCGGCCCGCGGCGCGAGCGTCTCGCCGTCGGCCACCTGCACCCGCGAGCCCGCCCCCAGGTAGAGCCGGTCGCCGTCGGTGACCGCGAACGCCTCGCCCGGCTGCCTGCCCAGGAAGCCGCTGCGGCGGATCGTCAGGTCGTCCGTCGAGGCCTGCACGACGCGCCCGGTGGAGGCGTCGAACACGTACAGCCGCTTGCTCTCCGGCGCCAGCGCGATCGTGTGCGCCTGCGCCGGGCCGAGACCGAACGGCGCGGGCAGGTCCAGGCAGTAGGCCCAGAACTGGTTCAGGTTGAGCACGTGGACGAAGGCGTGGACGCCCGGGTCGAGGTCGCGCCCGGCCAGCAGGTCGCGGGTGTGCAGGTGGTCGTCCTGATGGGTGTAGAGCGTGTAGAGGACGGAGGCGTCGGGGTCGAGGACGGCCTGGCGGCCCCGGCCGCGCATCTCCTCCTCCTTGCCGGCCGGGATGACCTTCTTGTCGCGGGTATGCAGCGGCGCCGGCCGGCCGGAGTCCAGGTCGACCATCCGTACCCGGTATCGCTCGGGCCGGTCCGGCGGCAGGTAGTCCAGGACGTACATGACCTGGCCGTTGCCGGAGAACGCCTCGGGCTCGATGTTGCCGTCCAGTTCGAGCGTGCGGTTGCCGTCCTCGGTGGCGAGGGTGATCGTGGTGCGGCGGCGCGGGCCGGGCGCCGGCGCGACGGCGACGACCCGCCCGGAGACGGCCTTGATCTGCTGCCCGGGCACCGGCGTCGTGGTGACGAGCCGCCCGGTGGCGGCGGTGTAGGTACGCAGGAGCCCGTGGTCGAGCTGGTAGAGCCGCGCCCAGCGGGCTCCGGCTACGGCGCCGGGGTAGGTGCCGGTCACCGTGCCGCTGGCCAGGTCGAGCCTGACCAGCCCTGAGGCGGTTTCGGCGAAGAGCGTGCCCGGCCCGCCCGGCGGCGTGGGTCGGGTGCTCTGCTGGGAGGCTTCGGGGGCGCACGCCGACATGGCGAGCGCCGCGCCCAGGGTCAGCGCCTGGCGTCTGGTGATGGTCACGCCCTTGCTACACCGGCCGCGCCGCTCAGGTTCCCCGGCTCGGCGCGCAGCTCGCTCGGTGGGCAGGGGCGGTCGGCCCGGTGGGCGCGGACGATCTCGACGCCGTCCGTGAGGCGTTCCACCGGCTGAACCCGAGTGGTTCCACCGGTACCTCAGCTGACGCGTCTTCCCATCGCTAACGCCAGGATGACGGCTTGATTGTCCTCGTAATTGCCAGGCATCTGACAATGATGGGTTGCATATGAGTGTGTTCCTCCCTAGACCTGGGCATGCATGAGTAAAACGGTCAGCGGGTGAGGAGGGCGCCGGTGCAGCCCACGTCGATCGACCTTGCCGCCCAGGTCCGGCCCGACGGGCTGATGCGCCTGTCGGGCGATGTACGGGAACCCGTCCGGCTCGGCATGGCCGAGTTACGGGCGCTGCCGCAGCGCGAGGTGGTGGTGACCTTCGAATGCCGCACCTCCGGGCCTCGTCGGCACCGCTTCACGGGCCCGCTGCTTCTCGACGTCGTCCGGGAGGCGCGACCGCTGTTCGATCCGTTCGAGCGCAAGGACCGGCTGCGTTTCCTGGTCTCCGTCCTGGGACGCGACGGGCATCACGCGGTGCTGTCGTGGGGCGAGATCGACCCCGAGTTCGGCAACACCGAGGCCCTGGTGGCCGTCCGCTTGGACGGCGACGATCTCGACAGGCAGGGCCCGCACCTGGTGGTGCCGGGCGACCGGTGCGGCGGCAGGCACATCAGCCGGATCGCGGAGATCAGAGTCTGCGCGGACAACCCCCTGTGGTGATAGGCCCCCGTGGGCACGGCGCGGCGGTCACGCCGGGTACGCATGTGTCTCGGTCGCCTTGACCGAGGCCCAGATCTGCCGGCCCGCGGCCAGGTCGAGGTCGGCGACCGCGGCGGGGGTGATGTCGGCGAAGGCGACGATCGGGCCGTCGAGGTGGACGCGGACGTTGTCGCCGTGCCGTTCGATGCCCGCGACGCGGGCCTGCCACAGGTTGCGCGGGCTGCCGTCGGGGCGGGTCCGGTAGAGCGCGACCGCCGCGGGCGAGAAGGCCACGAACGCGGGCCCGTCGACCCGGTCCGCGGTGCTGAACAGCACCTCGTCGACCTTGACCTGCCGATCGACGGCCAGGCCGCGGTAGAGGTTGAGACCGACCAGGCGGGCGACGTAGTCGGTGCGCGGGCGGCGGGCCACCTCGGCGGGGGTGCCCTGCTGGACGACGGCGCCGTCCTCGATGACGATCAGCCGGTCGGCGAGCACCATCGCGTCGAGCGGGTCGTGCGTGACCAGGACGGTGGCGCCGTCGAAGTCGGCCAGGTGGCGGCGCAGCTGCGAGCGGATGTCCAGGCGGGTGTGGGCGTCGAGCGCGGCCAGCGGCTCGTCCAGCAGCAGCAGACGCGGCCGCACGGCCAGCGCCCGCGCGAGGGCGACCCGCTGGGCCTGCCCGCCCGACAGCCGGCCCGGCCGGACGGCGGCGTGCTCGGCCAGGCCGACGCGCTCCAGCAGGGCGGCGGCGACGCGGCGGGACTCGGCCTTGGAGACGCCGTGGCAGCGCGGCCCGAATGCCACGTTGTCGAGGGCGGACAGGTGCGGGAAGAGCAGGTAGTCCTGGAAGACCATGCCGATCGGGCGCCGCTCGGCGGCCAGCGTGTGCAGCGGGCGGTCGTCGAGCGTGATGTGCCCGCCCTCGGACAGGCCGGTGAGCCCGGCCAGCGCGCGCAGGGCGGTGGTCTTGCCCGCGCCGTTGGGGCCGAGCAGCGCCACGACCTCCCCCATGGCGATGTCGAGCGTGATGTCCAGGCCGAACGCGGGCCGGGTGACGACCAGGCGGGCGCGCAGGCCGCCCTGCCGGGGCTCGGACGGGGTCACGGGCTGTTCACCCACCGGTCGCGCAGGCTGGCCAGGATGATCACCGAGACGGCGAGCAGGACGAGGCTGAGCACGATGGCGGCCTCCGGCTCGGTCTCCAGGGCGAGGTAGACGGCGAGCGGCATGGTCTGGGTACGGCCGGGGAAGTTGCCGGCGAAGGTGATGGTCGCGCCGAACTCGCCCAGCGCCCTGGCCCAGCACAGCACGGCTCCGGCCACCACGCCCGGCATGACGAGCGGCAGGGTGACGCGGCGGAACACGGTCCACCGCGAGGCACCCAGGGTCGCGGCGGCCTCCTCGAAGCGCACGTCGGCGGCGCGCAGCGCCCCCTCGACGCTGATGACCAGGAACGGCATCGCCACGAACGCCTCGGCGACGACGACGCCGGCGGTGGTGAAGGGCAGCGTGACGCCGAACGCCGTCTCCAGCCACTGCCCGACCAGGCCGCGACGTCCCAGCACCAGCAGCAGCGCCACGCCGCCGACCACCGGCGGCAACACCAGCGGGACGGTCACCAGCGCCCGCACCACCCGCAGGCCGGGAACGGACGCCCGCGCGAGCAGCCAGGCCAGCGGCACGCCGAGCAGCAGGCACACGGCCGTGGCCACGGTGGCGGTCACCAGCGACAGCCGCAACGCCTCCAGCACCTGGGGCTCGGCCAACCGTTGCGGCAGCGTCGCCCACGGCGCCCGCACCAGCAGCCCGGCCAGCGGCAACACCAGGAACGCCAGCCCGAGCAGGGCGGGAACCACCAGGACCCAGGGCAGGCGGCCGGCGCGCGGCGATCCCCGCTCGGGGCTCCGAGCGGGTGCGGGCGTGGTGGAGGTCATCACGGTCGGGAAGCGTCAGGGAGCTTCGAAGCCGGCCTTCGTCAGCACGTCCTTGCCCTGCTGCGACAGCACCAGGTCCACGAACTGCTTGGCCGGGTCGGCGGCGGGTGCCTTGGACAGGACCGCGATCGGATAGTCGTTGATCGCCTTGTCGGACTCGGGGAAGTCGATGCCCTTCACCTTGCCCGCGCCGGCGATCACGTCGGTCTTGTAGACCAGGGCGGCGTCGACCTCGCCCAGTTCGACCTTGGTCACGGTGGCCTTGACGTCCTGCTCCAGCGTGACCGGGGTGATCTTCAGCCCGGCCGCGTCCAGCGCCTTGACCGCGGCGGCGCCGCACGGCACCTGCGCGGCGCAGAGCGCGACCTTCACCTTCGGATCGGCGAGGTCCTTGAGCGCCGCCACCTTGGCCGGGTTGTCGGCCGGGACGGCGATCTGCAGCTTGTTGCGCACGAACGTGGTCGGCGCGCTCGCCAGGGAGGCGTCGGTGACGGTCTTCATGGTGGCGGGGCTGGCGGCGGCGAACACGTCGGCCGGCGCCCCCTGGGTGATCTGCTGTGCCAGGGTGGCGCTCGAGCCGAAGTTGAACTTGACCGACGTGCCCGGATGTGCGGCCTCGAACGTCTTGCCGAGCTCGGTGAACGTTCCCGTCAGGGACGCGGCCGCGAACACCGTCAACGTCGTGGCCTTTCCGGCGGCGGCGGAGGCCGGGGCGGATGCCGGCTGGCTGGAGCCGCAGCCGGACAGACCTGCGAGCACGAGTGCGACCGGCAGGGCGACGGCCCACCGGGATGGACGCCTGATCACCAAGGGGCTCCTTACGGGCTGGCCACGCGGGCGTGGTCGGGGATCTCCACGACGACGTTGGTGGACTTGATCACGGCGACCGCCACCACCCCCACCTCCAGGCCCAGCTCGTCGGCGGCCTGGCGGCTCATCAGCGACACCACCCGGTACGGCCCGGCGGCGATCTCGACCTGCGCCATCACCGCGTCGCGGATGACCTCGGTCACGATGCCGCGAAAGCGGTTGCGGGCCGAGGAGTGGCCCGAGCCGTTCTCCGCCGCGATCTGGGTGCGGGCGAACGCGGCCAGATCGGCGCCGTTCACCTGCCGGTGACCGTGCTCGTCGCGTTCGGCCGCCAGCCGACCCGCGTCGACCCATCGGCGGACGGTGTCGGAGCTGACGCCGAGCAACGCGGCGGCCTCGCTGATCCGGAACGTCGTCACAATCAACCACCCTACCGTCGCACATGCCACCATGAACATCGTTCTCTCGCCGCAAGAGCGGCAGTATCCGGCCTCTGGCCTTGGCATCCGCAAGACCATCGCCCGCCTGCCGGGCACCGGGCTTGCTCTCAACCCGCAGAAGCCTTGATCAACGCCGTTCGGCCTCGCGATCGCCGGCCCTCTCCCCTGGCCATGTCGGGGTCGCAGTAGTGCTCGGGAAAAATCGTGCGGATATCGCTGAACAGACTCCTACCTGGGGATCTTCGGGCAGCGGCGGCACGACTGGCCGAACAGCTACACCTGGCGATCTCCTGGACCGGCCCCGCCGCCGGCTGATCGGGGAGGCACCGGATACGACAGAAACGGGCCGCGGGCTGAAGTGGGTTGGGGTGTTCCGGTTGGGGATCCGGAACACTGGAGGGCGTGGACGCGCAGGTAGTCCGGGCCGGGTCTGGCCGCCGGTGACGGACTCCAGGGCGCGGGCCGGCCGCCGTTATGCGGGATGTTCCTGGTCAGAGGGCGGCCAGATGCTGCGGAGTGGTCGCATGCCGTCCTCGACGTAGTCGGCGATGGGGCGGTTGCCGCCGTCGAGATACCACTGCTCAAGGGCGGCGAAGTAGCCGAAGGCGAGGGCGTTCGCAGCCACGCGGGCCTGTGTGTGGTTCAGCTCTCCTGCCTCGGCGAGCAGTGGCGCGATCCGCTGGCCCGCGCGGTCGAGGGTGGCGAAGACGGCCATGCGCACCGATGGTTCGACGAAGAAGTAACGGACCCTGCGCCGCGGGCCCTTCTCCGGCTGCGGGCCTTCGTCTGCGTCCGCGACACTGGATGCGCCTTCCGGCCCGGCTTCGTAGGTGCGGACGGCTCGGACCAGGCTGCCGACGGGATCGCCGGGGTCCAGGATGTCTTTGAGCGCCTCCGGGCTCATCATGTCGAACTCGATGTCGGTGACCACGATCCCTTCCTTCGTGCCGAAGATGCGGTAGACCGACGACGGTGAGACCTCGGCCGAGGCCGCGATCTCCTCGATCGTGACGGCGCCGAACCCCTTCTCGTCGAAGAGGTCGAGGGCGCGTTCCTGGATGGTGCGCATGGCCTTGAGTCGCCAGCGTTCACGAAGTCCGGTCATGCGATCAAGGCTAGCGGGAAGTCACACGCTTAAGCATGTCACTGTCAGTTAGACATTGACTGTCTCAAGACAGTTCCATACAGTCACTTGCTAAAGAAAGTGACTGTCTCAATGGTGTGGCGAGCAGACTATCCCGCCCGTCACCGACCCACTTGCCTGGAAGGACGCATGTCATGACGACGCTGAAGCAGAGACCGGGTAACCGGACCGCACTGACGACGATGTATGTCGGGGCGGGACTCACCGCGGTCGCCACCCTCTTTCCCTTCATCGACCGAGCCACCACGACCGTCATGGCAGACCACATCAGGGCGGGCTATCCCGCCTACGAGCCCGGTGCCATCGACGCCGCCGTCGCTGCGTATCTGGTGATTCTGGCCACGGTCGGCGGGCTGGGACTCCTCGGCTGGCTCGGCACGATCTGGGCGGTCCGCGCCGACAAGAGGTGGGCTTCCTGGTCGGCGATCGGGCTGCTCGCGATCGCGGTCACCTTCGCGCTCGTCGCACTGACTGTCCGGGACAGCTCGGGTGATGTCGGCCTGGCGCCGCTGCTGGGCTGGCTGCAGGTCCTTCCGTGTGTGGCCGGCCTCGTCGCGGTCCCGCTGTTGTGGAGAAGGACGGGATGATCGCAGGCACGACGAGGGCGCGGGCGCGGAGCCTCGGCCGTGCTCCTGCCTGGTCAGCCAAAGCCGCCCGATTGTCCCGAGTACCCCATGACCGCCCATCACCGAAATGTCATGAGGGTGTAACGGTTCGAACGCGGCGGGTTTCCCTACCTGGACTCCGCCCCAGACGATGGACCCGTGGTCCGGCCCCAGAGTGCCCTGCGAGAGTCACTGGCTCCCGGCCTGACGCAGGCGGCGAACGTCCTGCGGTCATGGCCCGCTCTCACCATGCTCCCCATCGACGACGGCGTGTCCTTCGCCGCCGGTGGTCGCGAGATCGTCCGGCTGACCGGGCGTACGGCCCATGTGCATCTCACCCGCCCGGCGATCGACCGCCTGGAGGCCGCCCTGGGCACGTGCCCGCACGTGAACCCCTCCGCGGAGCGTGGATGGGTGCTCATGCACGTGGACGCCTCGCTAGACGTCGATCTCCTGCTCGCCCTCGTCAGCGTCGCCATCAAGGCCAACGTCTGAGGGCGCCGCGTCGTGGTCCTCGTCGAGGATGTCGGCGGCCGAGATCACGATGCGCGGGTCGGGGATGCCGACCACCTGGGCGTCCTTGCCGTCGTACTCGAACAGGCTCAGCACGTACCGCATGGCCTCCAGGCGGGCGCGTTTCTTGTCGTTGCTCTTGATGACCGTCCAGGGTGCGGCCGCGGTGTCGGTGTGCAGGAACATCTCCTCCTTGGCCCGGGTGTAGTCCTCCCACTTGTTGAGCGAGGCGAGGTCCATGGGTGACAGTTTCCACTGCCGGACGGGGTCGACCTGGCGGATGACGAAGCGGGTGCGCTGCTCCGAGCGCGACACCGAGAACCAGAGCTTGACCAGGTGCAGACCGGAGTCGACGAGAAGGCGCTCGAACATCGGCGCCTGTTCGATGAACTCCTGGTACTCCTGCTCGGTGCAGAAGCCCATCACCCGCTCCACCCCGGCGCGGTTGTACCAGGAGCGGTCGAACAGCACGATCTCGCCGGCGGCGGGCAGGTGGGCGACGTAGCGCTGGAAGTACCACTGGGTGCGTTCGCGCTCGCTGGGCTTCTCCAGCGCGACCACGGTCGCCCCACGCGGGTTGAGGTGCTCCATGAAGCGCTTGATCGTGCCGCCCTTGCCCGCCGCGTCGCGCCCCTCGAACAGCACCGCCAGCCGCTTGCCGGTGCGCTTGACCCAGTACTGCAGCTTGAGCAGTTCGATCTGCAGCAGCCGCTTCTCGTGCTCGTACAGGCCGCGCTCCATGCGCGTCGCGTAGGGGTAGTGCTCGCGCCAGG
Organism: Nonomuraea sp. NPDC000554; assembly: GCF_040300065.1. NCBI lineage: Bacteria > Bacillati > Actinomycetota > Actinomycetes > Streptosporangiales > Streptosporangiaceae > Nonomuraea > Nonomuraea sp. NPDC000554. The sequence continues at coordinate 9,965 of NZ_JBEPDC010000057.1, forward strand.
TGTCGACCGGGCGGCCGTCGGCCCGCATCAGCACGGGATCGTCGTCGCTGCTGTCGTCCACCCACAGCCCGGGCGTGGCGTCGAGCAGTTCGACCTCGTCGTCGGCGACGAGCGGGTCGAGCACGACCGGCGGCTCGTTCGGTGGACTGGTCATACCGTGTCCTTCGGCGCGGCCGGGGCGGGAGTGAGTCCGCCCGTCCATGCCGCGTTGACGTTGCCCGCGTTCACCGGCTTCCGGCGCGCGGCCAGGTAGAGCCCTCCCGACAGGAGCAGCGCGGCGGCGAAGACGACCGTGACGCCCAGCGCGCCGCCGATGACGTCCGCGCCGGACCAGGCCAGCGCGCCGACGGTCGCCGCGGCGGGCAGGGTGACCAGCCAGGCGGCGAGCATCCTGCTCGCGACACCCCAGCGGACCTCGGCCAGGCGCTTGCCCAGGCCCGAGCCGATCACCGAGCCGGTGCACACGTGCGTCGTCGACAGCGGGAAGCCGAAGTGGGAGGAGGCGAAGATGACCGCGGCGGAGGAGCTCTCCGCGGCGAAGCCCTGCGGTGTCTCGAGCGCCGTCAGGCCCTTGCCGAGGGTCCGGATCACCCGCCATCCGCCCAGGTAGGTGCCCGCCGCGATGGCGGTGGCGCTGGCCACGATCACCCAGAGCGGCGTGCCCGCGTCCTTGCCGATCGTCCCGTTGGCGATCAGCGCCAGCGTGATGACGCCCATCGTCTTCTGCGCGTCGTTGGTGCCGTGGGCCAGGGACACCAGCGACGCCGAGCCGATCTGCCCGTAGCGAAAGCCGCGATCGCGCAGCCGGCCGGGCACCGACCGGGTCAGGACGTAGACCAGGTAGGTGCCGACCGTGGCCACCACGATGGCCGCCAGCGGCGCGAGCACCGCGGGGATGAGCACCTTGGACACGATCGCCGTCCCCTTGACCGCCGAGGCGCCGGCCGCGATGAGCGTGGCGCCGACGACTCCGCCGATGAGCGCGTGCGAGGAGCTGGAGGGGATGCCGAAGTACCACGTCACCAGGTTCCAGGCCAGGCCCCCGACCAGCCCGGCGAAGACCACGGTGAGCGTGATCGCGCCGGTCTCCACGATGCCGGTCGCGATGGTCGCGGCGACTTGCAGCGACAGGAACGCCCCCGCGAAGTTGAGCACCGCCGACAGCGCGACCGCGAGCTTCGGGCGCAGGGCCCCGGTGGCGATGGACGTCGCCATGGCGTTGGCGGTGTCGTGGAAACCGTTGGTGAAGTCGAACGACAACGCCGTGGCGACCACGATGGCGAGCAACACGGAGTTCGCGTCCATAACGTCAGATATGACCCTGACTCAGGGGCTAAACCACCGCCCACCGGAGAATGCCTCCGCTGCTCGTGCGGCCTGCCCGAAAGTCCGCTGAGCGAGCCGGGTCTTCAGGAGGTCGGCGGCAGGGAGGCGGTGAGCTGGAAGCCGCCCTCGGGCAGCGGGCCCGCCTCGACGTGGCCGCCCGCCTGGGAGAGACGTTCGGCCAGGCCGCGCAGCCCGCTGCCGTCCGTGGAGGGCGCGACCGCGCCGGTGCCGTTGTCGCGGACGGTGACGGCCGGGCCGTCCAGGCGGATCTCCGCTCTGGTGGCGTCGCTGTGCCTGATGATGTTGGTGACGCCCTCGCGCACCACCCACCCCAGCAGCGCCTCCGACGGGGCCGTCGGCGCGGTGCCCGTCCGGTGGACGACGAGCTCGACCCCGGCGGCCTTCAGCGCGTCGCGGGCGCGGTCGAGTTCGGCGGCCAGGCCGCCGCCTCGGTAGCCGGTGACCGCCTCGCGCACCTCGGTGAGCGCCTGCCTGCCCACGGCCTCGATGTCGGACGCCTGCCGCTGGGCCTGCTCGGGGTCGCGTCCGGCCAGCCGCCGCACCGCCTCGGCCTTGACCACGATGACCGACAGCGTGTGCCCCAGCAGGTCGTGCAGGTCGCGGGAGAAGCGCAGCCGCTCCTCGGCCACCGCCGCCTCGGCCAGGCGCTGGCGGGTCTCGCGCAGTTCGCCGATGACGGCGTGCAGGTGCAGGATGACCGCGATGACGAGGCCCGCGCTGAACGTCCCCCAGGAGAAGGCCATGATCGACTCGATGCTGCCGCCTCCCAGTCCCACGATCAGCCCCGTCAGGACGGTCAGCGCGGCCAGCGCCACCCGGACCGCCCTGCCGGACAGCACCAGGGAGATCGCGACGCCCAGCAGCGGGAGGACGTAGTACCAGCCGCCGCCGAAGGTCGCCGACAGCGCCAGCACCACGGCGGCCAGCGCGGCGAGGGCCGTCCGGGCGATCGCCAGGCGCTGCCGGAACGCGCTGAGGGTGACGAGGGTGTGCAGGACGCAGACGGCCGCCAGCCCCGCCCACGACAGCCAGGCGGGTTGGAAGGTGCCGTCGGCCGTCTCCCAGACGGCGGCGATGCCCAGCAGCATGAGGACGAGGAAGCTGGTGCGTCCGGGGGCCTCGTAGGGCTTGCCGTCGGGGGCGGCCAGGTGGTGTTCGGGCATCATGGCAACGGTACGCGGTCAGGCGGCGCGCCCGGCGACGGAGTTCACGCTCCGCAACGCTAGAGGCCAGGGGACGTCCGGCCCAGAACCAGAAGTCCCCTCTCCCCCGCGACAAAAGTACGCGTTCAGCCCTGACCTGACCCGTGGGTGCGGCGGGTGACCCTTGAGGCCATCCCGTCGAGCAGGAAGCCGAGGCCGCGGGTGAAGGTGTCGTCCCAGTCGTGGTCGAGGCCGTGCTCAGCCAGCGTCGGATAGTCGCGCAGGTGCTCGCGCGGGGCGCCGCCGCCGCGCTCCCCCGCCTGCGTGGTGGCCGAGCCGGTGACGAACGTGGCCAGGCTGTGCGCCGCCGCCGGCAGGTCGGCCCCGGAGAACCCGGCGGCGGCCAGCGTGGCGTACAGGAACTCGGTGCGTCCGAGCGCGTTGGGGCCCATCATCGGACGGTCGAGCAGCCCGACCGACCACGGGTGGCGCAGCAGCGTCGCCCGCCATCCGGCCAGCAGTTCGCCCACCTGGGCCCGCCACGGCCCGGGGCCGGGCACCGGCACCTCGCCGAAGATCGCGTCCAGGGCCAGGTCGAGGACGTCGTCCTTCGTTCTGACGTGCCAGTACAGGGTGGTGGAGCCGGTGTCGAGCCGCTCGGCCAGGCGGCGCATCGTCAGCCGGGCCGCGCCCTCCTCGTCGAGCAGGGCCACCGCCTCGGCGACGATCCGGCCCAGGGTGAGGGTCTGCCGCTCCTGCTTGCGTGGCCGCAACCACACGCTCTCGCTTCCCACGCGGTCATAATACGCTGTACGAGAGCCGGATCGATGGTCTAGTAATGGAACGGTGAGCCATGTCGAGGTGAGTGACCTGACCTACCTGCTGCCCGACGGGCGGCTGCTGCTGAACGAGGTGTCCTTCAAGGTCGGCGACGGCGTCAAGGCGGCGCTGGTCGGCCCGAACGGCGCGGGCAAGACCACCCTGCTGCGGCTGGTCGCCGGGGAGCTGGAACCCGCCGCCGGCCGGGTGGCCGTCTCGGGCGGGATCGGCGTGATGCGCCAGTTCCTCGGCGAGGGGACGGTGGCCGACCTGCTGCTGGCCGTGGCCCCGCGACGGGTCAGGGACGCGACCGACACGCTGGCCCGCGCCGAGGCGGACCTCGCCCGCGACCAGGACGACGAGCCCGCTCAGCTCCGCTACGCCCAGGCGCTCAGCGACTACGCCGACGCGGGCGGCTACGAGCTGGAAGTGGTCTGGGACGTGTGCGCCACCGTCGCGCTCGGCCTGCCCTACGACCAGGTCGCCGCGCGCCCGCTCGGCACGCTGTCGGGCGGCGAGCAGAAGCGGCTCATGCTGGAGGCGCTGCTGCGCGGCCCCGACGAGGTGCTGCTGCTCGACGAGCCCGACAACTACCTGGACGTGCCCGCCAAGCAGTGGCTGGAACGCGAGCTGCGGGCCACGTCCAAGACGGTGCTGCTCGTCTCGCACGACCGCCGCCTCCTGGCCGAGTCCGCCGACAGGATCATCACGGTGGAGGCGCGCGGCGTGTGGGTCCACGGCGGCGGGTTCGCCGGCTACGCCCAGGCCCGCGCCGAGCGCGCCGACCGGCTGCGCGACCTGCGCCGCCGCTGGGACGACGAGCGCAACCGGCTGCGCGGCATCGTCCACACCCTGCGCCAGCGCGCCACCCACAACGACGCCCTGGCCACCTCCTACCAGGCGGCGGTCACCAGGCTGGCCAGGTTCGAGCAGGCAGGCCCGCCCGAGCAGGCGCCCAAAGCGCAGAACATCCGCATGCGCCTGCGCGGCGGCCGTACCGGCAAGCGCGCCGTCACCTGCGAGCGGCTGACCCTGACCGGCCTGCTGGACGCCTTCGACACCGAGATCTGGTACGGCGAGCGCGTCGCGGTCCTCGGTCTCAACGGCACCGGCAAGTCCCACTTCCTGCGCCTGCTGGCGGGCGAGCCCATCCCCCACACCGGCGAGGCCAGGCTCGGCGCGCGCGTCCGGCCGGGCCTGTTCGCGCAGACCCACTCCCGCCCCGACCTGCACGGCCAGGCCGTGGCCGACCTCGTCATGCACGGGCACCGGCTGGAACGCAACGACGCCATGGCCGCCCTGGCCCGCTATGAGCTGGCCCCGGCAGGAAATCAGCGGTTCGAGACCCTCTCGGGAGGCCAGCAGGCCAGGCTGCAGATCCTGCTGCTCGAACTGTCGGGCGCCACGCTGCTGCTGCTCGACGAGCCGACCGACAACCTCGACCTGGCCAGCGCCGACGCCCTCCAGCACGGCCTGACGGCCTTCGAGGGGACCGTGCTGGCCGTCACCCACGACCGCTGGTTCGCCGCCGACTTCGACCGCTTCCTGATCTTCACCGCCGGCGGGGAGGTCCGCCACAGCACCGAGCCCCGCTGGGATCTCTGACCTGGAGTCAGGGCAGGTCGTCCCAGGTGACGAGCCCGTGCCGGTGGGCGTAGACGGCCGCCTGCACGCGGGTCCGCAGCCCGAGCTTGGCCAGGATCCGCTCGATGTGGACCTTGACCGTGCCCGGTGAGATGACCAGCGTCCCGGCGATCTCCGCGTTGCTGCTCCCGGCGGCCAGGTGGCGCAGCACGTCCGTCTCGCGCGGCGTCAGCGTGGCCAGCTCGCCCGTGGCAGGCCGGGGCGAGGTGGCCGCGAACCGGTGCAGCAGGCGGGGCGTGACCTGCGGGTCCACCAGCCCGTGCCCCTCGTGGGCGACCCGCACGGCGTCGAGGATCAGGCCGGGGTCGCTCTCCTTCAGCAGGAAGCCGACCGCGCCCGCCTGCAACGCGCCGAACAGGTACTCGTCCAGGTTGAACGTGGTCAGGGCGACCACGGCCGGTGCCGGGTCGAGGGCCAGCAGGTCGCGGATCGCGGCCAGCCCGTTCATGCGGGGCATGCGGATGTCGGTGAGCACCACGTCGGGCCGGTGCCGCCTGGCCATCTCGACCACCTCGAACCCGTCGGACGCCGCCGCCACCACCTCCAGGCCCGGTTCGGACGACAGCAGCAGGCGCAGGCCCTCCCGGGTGGGCGCCTGGTCGTCGGCGACGATCACGCGGATGCTCACCGGCCGGCTCCTTCGGTGTCGCGGTGTACCGTCCCTTCGTCGAGCGGCAGGCGAGCGGTCACGCGCCAGCCGTGAGGGGCGCGTGGCCCCGCGGCGAGCGTGCCGCCGAGCAGCGTCGCCCGCTCCCGCATCCCGCGCATCCCACGGCCCTCGGGCAGAGCGGGCTCGCCGGGAACCGCCCGCCCGCCGTCCTCCACGACGACCACCACGGTTCCCCGGCTCCAGGCGACCCGCACCGCTGCCTGCGCGACGCCGGCGTGCCGCATCACGTTGGTCAGCGACTCCTGCACGATCCGGTACACCGCGTACCGCACCTCCAACGGCATCGGCTCCTGCGGGATGTCACCGTCCAGCCGGACCCGCAGCCCCTGATGCGACAGGCGGGCGATCAGCGCGCCGAGGTCGGCGGCGTCGGCGTCGGCGTCGGCGTCGTCACGGAGCAGGCCGAGCAGCCGCCGGGTCTCGCCGAGCGCGGTGCCGGAGATCTCGGCGATCACGTCCAGGGCCCGGGTCGCGTCCTCGGGGGTGCCCCGCCGTCCGCCCACGGCCTGGAGCCTGATCGCGCTGAGGTGGTGGCCCACCACGTCGTGCACGTCGCGGGCGATCCTGGCGCGCTCCTCCGCCCGCTCGACGAGGACGGCCTGCCGGGCCTGGTCGTGGCGCAGACGCAGGATGTGGCCGAGCGCGACCGGCGAGAGCCCGGCGGCCACCGACATGACCAGGGACGAAGGCGACGGAGGCCGGCCCTGGACGAGGTCGAACGCGACCAGCCAGCAGGTCGCGGCGATCGCGGGCAGCGACCGCCACCGGTCGCGGTGGTAGGCGGCCGAGCCGAACGCCGCTGTCGTCACCCAGGCGCCGACCTGTGGTAGCTGGAGCACGACCGCGAGCAGGACGGCCGCGCCCGAGGCCAGCGCGGCCGTCATCGGCAGAAGGCGGCGCACGGCCAGCGGCGCGCACACCGCGCACACCAGCATCCCCCACAGGGGCGTGAGCCCGCCCGTGTCGCTGCCGAGCAGCGGAACCCCCAAGATCAGCAGCATTGTCGCCGCCGCCAGCACGGCGTCCTGGACCTGCGCCGGCAGTGCCCGCCACGCTCCGATCACGGTCGGCTCACCCCCGGGGGATCCTAGCCACCAGGTCGCCGGGGCAGCGCGCCCCGGCCGGCGGCAGGGTCCCGGCGGTCAGGTAGTCGTGCACGTGCCGGCGCAGGCAGGTGCCGCCCAGCCCGGACGCGCTCTGCATGAGGTAGGCGGCGTGCCCGTCGCCGTGCCTGACCACCCGCGCCCCGGGAAGCTGCGCGGCCAGGTGCTCGGCGGCGAGGTTCGGGGTGTTGTCGTCGGTGTCGCCGATGGCGACCAGCACCGGCGGCACGCCCTTGGCCCGCAGTGGGTGGGGCGGGTTGGAGGGGTCCTTCCCGATGCCGAGGCAACGGGCGACCTGGTAGCGGCCCTGGATCCAGCCGATCCGCGGCGCGGCCGCGCGCAGGCGCGACTCGATGGCCAGGAAGGCGCGGTAGCCGGGCAGGCGCGGCATGAAGTCGTGGCACAGCATCGCGCCGTGGGGATAGCCGGGGGTCTCCGGAGGCAGGGGCCGCAGCTTGGCCAGGTCGGTGGCGTCGCCGTCGGCGGCCCTGCGCAGCGCCGCGGCCAGGCGCGGCCAGGCCGGCGGGGTGAGCCCCTCCCGCACCGCGACGAGGAACTCCCGCTCGTTCACCGTCCCCTTTCCCGCGGGCAGAGGGGCGCGGCGGACGCGGGCGAGCAGGTCGTCGAACACCTTGATCGCGTCGTCGTCGCCCAGCGCGCACCCGGCCGCGCACCAGTCGCGGAAGCGGCCGAGTTGCCGCTCCTCGGTGCGCGCGTTGTCCATCAGCCAGCGTTCCAGCGACGGCCGGGTGTGGTCGGCGACGCCGTCCAGCACCATCCGGCCGACCTTGGAGGGGAACAGTTCCAGGTACTCCTGGCCGTACACGGCGCCGTAGGAGTTGCCGAGATAGCGCAGCCTGTCGGCGCCGAGTGCGGCGCGCAGCGCCTCCAGGTCGTGGGCCACCTGCCAGGACGTCAAGCCCGCGTAGGCGCTACCCATGGCCGCGCGGCAGGAAGCGTCGTAGGCGGCGTTCGCCCTGGCCTGCGCGCGCCAGCCCGCCTCGCCGGGCCGCAGGATCAGCTCGGCGATGCCGGGCTGCGGTGTGGCGCACTCGACGAGCGAGGAGCTGCCCTTGTCGCCCATGCCCCTGGGGTCGATCAGGACCACGTCGAACCAGGTGGTCAGCTCCGACACCGTCGCGGGCATGGAGCGCACGGGCTGGATGGTCGCGCCGCCGCCGGTGTTGACCACGAGCGGGCCGAGGCTGCGCTGGGGGTCGCGAGCGGGCATCCTGGCCAGGTCCACCTGGGTCTTCGGCCCGTCGGGCCGTTTCCAGTCGACCGGCACGGTCAGCTTGGCGCACTCGAAGCCGTCGCCGCACGCCACCCAGCCCAGGGGGCGGGCCGATGCCGGAGGTGTTGCCGCCGCCGTCGCCCCCAGGGCGAGGACGGCCAGCGTGGTGCTCAGGAATCGCATGAGATCCAGCCTCGCGCCGAGCGCCCCGGCCGGCGTCTGCCGTTCGGCATATCCTCTGAGCCGTGCACGCCGACCTCGACGCCGTCTTCCGCCAGGAGTGGGGGCAGGTGCCGGCCACCGCCGCTTTCTCGCCCGAAGGTTGGCGGAAGTGGAGGTCAGCGGCCGCCCGTGAAGGGGGGCTCGCCCGCCTTGAGGGGTCGGAAGCGCAGCGCCGACCAGACTTCGTCGACCGCGACCTGCCCGTTGGGGCGCAGGCCGTACTCGACGACGATCGGCCAGAGCGTGTCGCGGTTGATGTCGGACCTGTTGCCCTTGGGGTAGGCGACCCAGAGCGTGGCGGGCTCGGCCAGCTGGTCGCGGTGCTCGTCGAGGACGCGCCTGGCGGCGGCCGCGTCGGCGGCGAAGACCACCGCGACGGTGGCCTGGCCGAGCTCGGCGACGTGGCCGGCCCCCTCCGGCAGCGGTCCGACGAGGCCGCGGTGTTCCGGGTCGGAGATCCACACTGTGCTGCCCGGCTTGATGAGGAGCTTGTCGGCGACGGTCTTGGCGGCCATCAAGTCGAAGGCAGGGGACTGCTTCCTTCAGGGAGTGGGGAATGCCGAGCGGGAAGGCGCTCTGGCGCCTGAGCGTGCCTTTACCTGCGAATTTCGGCTTTCTTCAGAAACCACTGCGCTTATAGGAGCGCGGATCTCATAATGATCGAGTGCCTCGTCAGGTGCGTCCTTCTCCCAGTGCGGCGTACGACTTGGGCTACCACGTGGTGCGGCGCTCCAAGTACTGGCGCCGTGTCGTGGGCGGCTGGGTCAAGACCCGGCTGGAGGAGTTGATCCGCGCCAAGGCCGCAGAGCACGAGTGGGAAATCATTGCCTCAGAGGTGATGCCTGACCACATGCACCTGTTCGTCAAGTCACACCCAAAGCGCTCGACCTCGTACGTGGCGAACCAGTTCAATGGATCCACCTCTCCCCATCTGCGCTCCCGGCTTCCGAGTCTGTGGTCACGCTCGTACGTCGTGGCGAGTGTGGGAGCGGTGAGCGTGCGGCGCTGTATCGAGGCTCAGTACGAGCGCGTCCCCAACAGTGGGGGCGCTGGTGCGTAGGTCGTTCAAGTTCCTGCTGCGTCCCACGGTCAAGCAGCAGATCATGCTGACCGCGATGCTGGACGATCACCGGGCGCTGTACAACGCGGCACTGCAAGAGCGCCGCGAAGCATACCACCGGGCGAAGATCTCGATCCGGTACGGGGACCAGTCCGCGCAGCTGAAGGAGATCCGTACCGATGACCCGGCAGGGCAGGGCCGCTGGTCGTTCACCAGCCAGCAGCAGACGCTGCGCCGGTTGAACAAGGCATTCGAGGCCTTCTTCCGCCGCGTCAAGGCGGGTCAGTCGCCTGGCTACCCGCGGTTTAAGGGGCGTGGCTGGTTCGACACGGTGACCTTCGTCGAGGGCGACGG
>NZ_JBEPDC010000058.1:0-10508 GCF_040300065.1 Nonomuraea sp. NPDC000554
CGCGGATCTGGGCCTCGACGGTGTGCAGTGCGTTGTTGTTCATGCAGGCCATCGTCGGACCTTGACCTTGGGGCAAGGTCAAGCCCGGAACAAAGGAAATCGGTGGTCGTCCATGCGAACGCTGACGACAGCCCCAGGAACGGACAGTCCTTCTCCTTCAAGCGCGGAACACTACGTCACGGATTCTGCTCCATGGCTACCGGGGCCCCGTCGACTGCCGAGGGCAAGGTCCGCTCGCACGCGCCGGACTACTTCGCCCGGCGCGGACGGTTCTGCGCTGGTGGTCGACTGCCGGCCGCTGGAGCGGATCAAGCCGCAGGATGCGGTAGGTCAGCGAACCAGCCGGAAGAACGCGCGGATATCGGTGACCAGCAGGTCCGGTGCTTCCATCGCGGCGAAGTGGCCGCCCCGGTCGAACTCCGACCAGTGGACCACGTTGTGCTCGCGTTCGGCGACGCGGCGGATCCCGGCGTCGCCTGGGAAGACCGCCACCCCGGCGGGAACCTCGGACTTCTCGACGGGCTTGCCCCAGTCGGTCGAGCCCTCCTTGTAGAGGCGGGCGGATGACCCCGCGGTGCCGGTGAGCCAGTAGATGGTGACGTCGGTGAGCATCTGGTCGCGGTCCACGGCCTCTTCAGGGAGGTCGTGAGCGGGGTCGGTCCACTCCTTGAACTTCTCCACGATCCAGGCCAGCTGGCCGGCGGGGGAGTCGTGCAGGCCGAAGGCCAGCGTCTGCGGGCGGGTCGATTGGATCACGGCGTAGCCCGAGCGGTCGTGGTCGGTGTAGAGGGCCAGCCGGGCCTGCTCTGCCTCCGTGAGACCCTCCAGCTCGTCAGGTTGGAAGGTCGGGAAGCCCAGAGCGCCGTTGACGTGGACGCCGATGACGTTGTCCGGGGCGACGCGGCCGAGCTCGGGAGAGACCACTGAGCCGGTGTCGCCTCCCTGGGCGCCGTACCGGTCGTAGCCGAGGCGGCTCATCAGCTCGGCCCAGGCGCGGGCCACCCGGCGCAGGTTCCAGCCGGTCTCGCGGGTGGGGCCGGAGAACCCGAAGCCGGGCAGGGATGGCGCCACCACATGGAAGGCGTCGGCCGGGTCGCCGCCGTGGGCGCGGGGGTCGGTGAGCAGGCCGATGATCTTCATGAACTCGGCGATCGAACCGGGCCAGCCGTGCGTGAGGATCAGCGGGAGCGCGTCCGGCTCGGGAGAGCGGACGTGCAGGAAGTGGATGTTCTGGCCATCGATCTCGGTGGTGAACTGCGGGTACTCGTTGAGCGCCGTCTCCTGCTTGCGCCAGTCATAGGCCGTCCGCCAGTACTCGGCCAGTTCCTTCGCGTACGAGGACGGGACGCCGTACGACCAGCCGGTGCCGGGCAGCTCGTCCGGCCAGCGGGTGCGGGCCAGGCGGTCGCGGAGGTCGTCCAGGTCGGCCTGCGGGATGTCGATGCGGAACGGGTTGATTTTCGCCATGCCCAAGACATTAGGAGCCGGCTAGGACGGATTCGGTCCTAGGTTGCGGGCAAGATTGAAAGCATGTTGGAGACCTCGGCTCGACTCCTCAGATTGCTGTCCCTCCTGCAGACCCACCGGGACTGGTCCGGCGCGGAGCTGGCGGAGCGGCTCGGCATCACGATGCGGACCGTACGGCGGGATGTGGACCGGCTGCGGGAACTGGGCTATCCCGTGCACGCCACGCCCGGCGCGCCGGGTTACCGGCTGGGCGCCGGGTCCGACCTGCCTCCGCTGCTGCTCGATGACGACGAGGCGGTCGCGGTCGCGGTGGGGCTGAGGACGGCCGCCGGCGGGACGGTCGCTGGAATCGAGGAGACGTCCGTGCGGGCGCTCGCGAAGCTCGAACGGGTGCTGCCCGCACGGCTGCGGCATCGCGTTCACGCGCTGCAGTCGATGACCGTGCCCATGACGGGGGCCGCGGCACCGGTGGACCCCGAGGTGCTGACCGCCATCGCCGCGGCCTGCCGAGATCATGAGGGACTGCGGTTCGACTACCGGTCGCATGAGGGTCAGGAGAGCCGCCGTTCAGCCGAGCCCCATCGGCTCGTGCATTCCGGGCGTCGGTGGTATCTCGTGGGCTGGGACATCGACAAGAAGGACTGGCGGACGTATCGGGTCGACCGGCTGCGCCTGAGGACGCCGAACGGGCCCCGCTTCGTCCCCCGGGACCCGCCCGACGAGGACCTCGCCGCCTACATGTCCCGGGCGATCTCCAGTGCTCCGTACCGCTATCAGGCGCGCTTCACCATGCACGCCTCGGCGGAGGTCGTGGCCGGGCACATGCCGCCCACGACGGGGACGGTGGAACCCGTCGACGCGGAGACCTGCGTCCTGCTGTGCGGTGCGAACAACCTCGACGAGATCGTCGTGTGGATCGCCCTGATGGACATCGGATTCGAGGTGCATGACCCGCCGGAGCTGGTCGAGCGGATCGGCGTCATGGCCGACCGTCTCCGAGCGGCATCAGAAACCACGGGTAAGGCCGGCCGGCCGCTCGGCTGAGAGGTCAGCGGGCGTCGCGGATCGTGTCCAGCTCGGCCCGGACATCGCGTCTATCGGAACCCAGGTCGAACGCACTGAGCAGATGGAGATCGTCATCGGTGCGCCGCCGACGTGTCGATCGGCATGATCGGCCCGCCGACAGGTAGACCTGAACAACTCCCGGCAAAACCGTCCAGAACAAGTTCCTCGGGCGTCGCGGGCGGCGGGTCGCGTAGCCGGTCGCGGTGGCCTACCTGACCTCCAGGGCTCGTGTCAGCGCGGTGTCTGCACCGTAACAGCGGACACCGGCATCGTCGTCCCATCGAGGAAGAGGAGGGACGACGATGCCTGCGATCCTGGCCGAAGGGCTGATCAAGCGATATGGGGACATGGTCGCGCTGGACGGGGTGAATCTGGAGGTGCCGGCGGGCCGGGTGGTCGCGGTGCTTGGGCCGAACGGCGCGGGCAAGACCACGACCGTCCGGATTTTGGCGACGTTGCTGCGCCCCGACGGTGGCCGGGCCGAGGTCGACGGATACGACGTGGTGCGGGATCCGGTGCGGGTACGCGGACTGATCGGGCTCACCGGGCAGTACGCCTCGGTGGACGAGGGCCTGTCCGGCACGGAGAACCTGGTCCTGCTCGGCCGCCTGCTCAACCTGAGCAGGCGCGAGGCCCGGGCCCGTGCCGCGGAGCTGCTGGAGCGCTTCGAGCTGACCGAGGCCGCCGGCCGGGCGATCAGCACGTTCTCCGGCGGCATGCGGCGCAGGCTGGACCTGGCGGCCAGCCTCGTCGGCCGGCCGCGGATCCTGTTCCTGGACGAGCCGACGACCGGCCTCGACCCGCACACCCGCAACGGGTTGTGGGACCTGGTCCGTGACCTGGTCGCCGACGGCACCACGGTCCTGCTCACGACGCAGTACCTGGAGGAGGCCGACCAGCTCGCCGACCGGATCACCGTGATCGATCACGGCCAGGTGGTCGCCGAGGGGCGGCCGGGAGAGCTGAAGCGCCGGATCGGCGGGCAGATCCTGCACGTGCGCCCGACGCTGGCCGCCGACCTGGACGCCGCCGCCCGCATCGTGGCCGAGCTCACCGGTGCGACGCCAAGCCGTGAGGAGCACACCGGGTTGCTCAGCGCGCCCGCCGCCGACCCGATGCTGGTCTCCGCCCTGGCCAGGCGGCTCGACCAGGCCGGCATCCCCGCCGACGAGTTGGGCCTGCGCCTGCCCAGCTTGGACGAAGTCTTCCTGGCCCTGACCGGCCGCCCCTCCGCCACCGAGAGGAGCGCGGCATGACCACGCCCACGTACGCCCCCGTCCGGGTGAGCCCGATGCATGCCGTACGGCACAGCCTGGCCCTTGCCGGACGCGGCGTCACCAAGCTCCGCAAGACCCCCGTGCAGCTCGTGGACGTCATCCTGACGCCGGTGGTGTTCCTGCTGATGTTCGCCTACCTGTTCGGCGGCGCGATCGCGGGCGGCGACCTCGACGGCTACCTGCGGGCGATCGTGCCGGGGATCATGGTGATGACCGTCTTCCAGGCCAGCGTCGGCATCGGTGTCTCGCTCAACGCCGACACCGGCACCGGCGTCTTCGACCGCTTCCGCAGCATGCCGGTGGCCCGCTCCGCGCCGCTGATCGGCGCCGTGCTGGCCGATCTGGTCCGCTATGCGGTCTCGCTCGCCGTGCTGCTAGGCCTGGCGCTGGTCATGGGCTACCGCATCCAGACCGGCCCGGTCGCCGCGCTGGCCGGCGTGGGGCTGCTGCTGGCCTTCGGGCTGAGCTTCGCCTGGCTGTCGGTCTACATCGGCATGCTGGTCAAGACGCCTGGCTCGGTGACCGGCCTGATGACGATCCTGATCCTGCCGCTCACGTTCGCCAGCAACGTGTTCGTCCCAACCCGGACCATGCCCGGCTGGCTGCAGGTCTGGTCGCAGGTCAACCCCGTCAGCTTGATGTCGGACGCCATGCGCGGGTTGCTGAACGGCGGCGCGGTCGTCGGACCGCTGCTGGGCGCCCTGGCCTGGATGGCGGTCGCGGTCGCGGTCTTCTTCCCGCTGGCGATGCGCGCCTACCGCAAGAGCGCCGCCTGACCCGCCCCTCCCGCCAGGACGCGGCCCGCCACGTGGTCGATCGCGTCCTGGCGCGGCATGGTCGTGCCCAGGGCGTACGCCTGGGCGTACCCATCCGCGCCCAGATGTGCGGTGAGCCGCTCGACCAGCGCCCGCAGTTCGGGCTCGCCGTGATCGAACTCCCCGCGGATGACGTGGCTCATGCCCAGCGCGGCGGCCGCGCCCCGCAGGTCGTCCTCCAGCGCCAGCACCCCCGCCAGCAGCTCGGCCGCCCAGGCCAACCCGGCGCTGTATCCCTGGGTGATCAGCGAGCCGACGGCGTCGGGCAGCAGCTTCCTGGCCTGTACGGCATCGCCCCCGGCGAGCCGGTTCTCCAGTCGGGTGCTCACGATCAGATCCCTGGCCAGCTCCGCCGGGATGGTGCCACGCCGGATCAGGGCCTCCAGTTCGTCCAGGGTCTGGTCGGCCCGCGCCAGATCGCCGGACAGGCGGTGCACGTTGGCCAGCCCGACCAGGATGTTCACCTCCATGCGGCGGTGACCGCGTTCCCTGGCCCGCTGGTGGGCTGCCTGGATGTCGCGCAGCGCGCCGTCGAGGTCGCCGCTGCGCCGGCGCTCCCGGGCGAGCCTGGCCCGGCCAAGGTAGAGGTAGTCCTCGGTCCCGAGCTCGGAGCTCAGCACCACGACCCGCTCGAAGGCGGCGATGGCGGGCCCGTGCTCGCCGCGCAGCGAGTGGTCGCGGCCCAGCGGCAGGAGGCTGATCACCAGCCCCCAGCGGTCGCCGACCTTCTCGAACCCGTGCAGCGCCGCCTGCCGCGAGGCGGCCCCCGAACGCAGGTCGCCCTCCTCGGTAAGCAGGAAGTCCCTGGCCCAGTGCGCGCAGGCCCCGACCCAGGGGTCGGGCGAGTCCAGCGCCTGCTCCAGATCGGAGTCCTCGGTGGGGAAGGCCAGCTGCGCCATCCGCATCAGCGGCCTGGCCGGGTGAAACTCCCTGGCTCCCGCCGAATCGACCTCCATGCTCGCCCTTACCAGGCCGAAGGTGGCCCTGGCCTGCTCGGGGAGCGCGCCGCCGTACCGGAGATAGGTTTCAAACTGGGTGCTCATCCCGCTGATGCCCCAGTACCAGAACATCGCGCCGACGAGGCGCGAGGCTGTCCCCTCGTCGCCGGCGGCCGCCGCGCAGCGCAGCGCGTGTGTCAGGTTCTCGTACTCGGCGTCGAAGACGGCGATCGCCGACAACTGGTCCCTGGTCCGCAGCATCGGCTCGTGCGCCTCCGCCAGCCGCAGGAAGTAGCCGATGAACGGCTCGCCTACCGCATCGCCGGACTCGGCCAGCCTGCCCAGCGCGTACGCGCGGACCGTCTCCAGCATCCGGTACCGGTCGCCCGACTCCTGCACGAGCGACTTCTCCACCAGGGAGCCGACCACGTAGACAATGTCCGCGACCGGCAGCGACGCGTCCGCGCACACCGCCTCCAGCGCGGGCAGCGTCGCGCCGCCGGGGAAGGCGGCCAGCCGCCTGGCCAGCACCCGCTCCTGCTCCGTCAGCAGATCCCAGCTCCACTCCACGACCGCCAGCAGCGTGCGCTGGCGCGGCAGCGCGGTCCTGCTGCCCGAGGTGAGCAGCCGGAACCGGTCGTCCAGCCGTCTGGCGATCTGGTCCACGCTCATCGAGCGCATCTTGGCCGCGGCCAGCTCCAGCGCCAGCGGCATGCCGTCCAGCCGCCAGCAGATCTCCACCACGGCCTCCGCCGTCGTCTCGTCGAGCGCGAACCCCGGCCGGACGCTCGCCGCCCTGTCCACGAACAGCCGTACGGCCTCCGCCTCCGCCGCCACGCTCGCGTCCCGGGGCACCTCCAGCGGGCCCAGGTGGCACAGCGCCTCCCCAGTGAGGGCCAGCGCCTCGCGGCTGGTGGCAAGGATCTTCAGCTGCGGCAGCCGTACCAAGAGCTGGTCGGCCAGTTCCGCGGCGGCCTCCACCAGGTGCTCGCAGTTGTCCAGCAGGAGTACGGCGTCGCCGACGTCGAGCAGCTCGCACACCCGGTCCAGCGGCGCGGCGTGGCCGTCCTTGTAGAGACGGCCGTCGGCGGAGTTCAGCGCGCTCAGCACCGACTCGGCGACCTGGTCGGCTGTGCTCACCCCGGCCAGCGAGACGAACCACACGCGCCCACGCCGGTAGGCCGGATCCCCGGCCACTGCCTCCAGCGACAGCCGGGTCTTGCCCGCGCCGCCCGGGCCCACGATCGTGACCAGCCGAGCGGCCGACAGCAGGGCGCCCACCTGCTCCAACTCCCCGGCGCGGCCGACGAAGCTGGTCAGCTGGGCGGGCAGACGGCTCGGGGCCGCCTCCGCCTGCGCCGCGGGCTGCTCGATCTCGCCCCGCAGCAGCGCGAGGTGGATGTCCTGCAGCGCAGGGGCGGGATCGGCCCCGAGCTCATCGCCCAGCCGGGCGCGAATCTCCTCGTAGACCGACAACGCGTCCGCCTGGCGGCCGACCGCCGCCAGGGCGCGCATCCGCAGCCCGGCCAGCCGTTCGCTCAGCGGGTTGGCGGCAGCCAGACTCTCCAGGTCGGACAACGCCTCGGCATGCCTGCCCAGGCGCAGCTCGACGTCGATGCGGTCCTCGGAGGCGGCCTGCCGGAGGTTGTGCAACCTGGTGGCGACGGGATCGGCGAACGGCGCCTCGCGCACGTCGGCCAGGGCGACGCCCTGCCACAAGGCCAACGCCGCGGCCAGCGTGGCGGCGGCCTCCTTGTGCCTGCCCTCGGCCAACTCGCGCCGCCCGCGGCCGAGAAGCTCCTCAAATCGGGCGGCGTCCACGTCCTGGGCGCGCACCGACAGCCGGTAGCCGCCGGCCACCAGTTCCAGACTGGCGGCCCCGCCCAGGACCCTGCGCAGCCGTGACACCAGCCCCTGCAGCGCGCTGGCGGCTCCGGCGGGCGACTCCTCGCCCCACAAGTCGTCGATCAGCGAGTCGGCCGAAACGGGACGGCCCGGATCCAGCGCGAGCCTGGCCAGCAGCATCCGCAATCGCACGCCCCTGATTTCCAGGGGCTCCCCGCTGTCCAAATAGGCATTTACCGGACCAAGCGTCACAACTCTCACGGCTGTAGCCTGCCAGACACGGCTGATATCCCGAGACAGGCCTTGTTAGTCCTGGCTCAGCCCCGTATCAGCGGGCGGCGCGATCGTCTGAGTCATGGAAATCACCAAGCGCCGTCCCCGCACCGTCACCCTCGCCGGCCTCCTGCAGGTGCTGTTCGCCCTCGCCTTCCTGATCGCCCCCGTCGCCGGGCTCATCTTCGGCGCCGACGTCCAAGCCGCAGCAGAAGCCGAACTCACCAGGCAAGGTCTCTCCCCCTCCATCCTGGCTCAGAACAACGTCCACTTCGACGAGGGCGGGTACGCGCTGGTGCTGCCCGTCAGCACCGCTCTGATCGCCGGACTGCTGGCCTGGCTCAACCTGGCCGGCAAGCGCGCCGGCCGGATCCTCACGCTGATCCTCCAGCCGATCTTTCTCGCGCTCGACGTGTTCATCCTCACCAGCCAGGCGTCCAAGGTGCAGTACCTCCAGTCCATCGTCGGCGAAGGCGCGAACGCGCAGGCGGTCCTCGACGCCGCCGACCACGCATACCCGGCCTGGCTGCTACCCCTCTCCGAGGGCCGCCTGATCTTCACGCCGCTGGCCTCGATCGCCGTCATCATCCTGCTGCTGCTCCCATCCGCCCGTGCCTACTTCCGCAAGCGACCGGCGGTCCAGGCGCTGTAGGCCGCCGTTCGGAGGCCCAGGCGATGCGGGGCCGCGCCGCCGCCAGCGCCTGGCCGATCCGCTCCGTACTCGTCCCGTCGATTCGCAGCAGCGCCTCGGCCCGGGCGATCAGGCACCAGCGGC
This sequence comes from Nonomuraea sp. NPDC000554, assembly GCF_040300065.1. NCBI lineage: Bacteria > Bacillati > Actinomycetota > Actinomycetes > Streptosporangiales > Streptosporangiaceae > Nonomuraea > Nonomuraea sp. NPDC000554. Next base: position 8,456 of record NZ_JBEPDC010000058.1, read on the forward strand.
GGCCGATGTCACCGCGGCCTACCCTGCGGGTGCCGGTTCATCATCGGGCCAGGTCAAGCCACATACCGGTACTCCTTCAGGAGGGCACGCGGGCACCAGCGTCACAGAGGCGATCTACCGGCACCAGCTCAAGCGGTGATCGCCAAGGGCGCCCACACCATGAACACAATCTTCGGCGACAAGCCGACGGGTTGAGTCCGAGCCAGATAGCTCCCATCGACTTCCAGAAACGGAAAAGGGCCCGACCCGCTTAGCGGATCAGACCCTCTACCTGGCCAAACTGTGTCGGGGTGGCGGGATTTGAACCCACGACCTCTTCGTCCCGAACGAAGCGCGCTGCCAAGCTGCGCTACACCCCGGTGCACACCGTCTTGCGCGTGCTTGGGAAAGTCTAGCGGACTTCGCGGGTGCTTGTGACCGCCTCAGCGGCGCGGGACGAGGGTCAGGAGCGAGGCTTCCGGGAAGCAGGCGAAGCGCGCCGGGGCGTACGGCGAGGTGCCGAGCCCGGCCGAGACGTGCAGCCAGGCGGAGTCGTGGCGGTGCAGGCCCTTGACGCGGGCCGTGTCGATGCCGCAGTTGGTGACCAGGGCGCCGTAGAAGGGGATGCAGAGCTGTCCGCCGTGGGTGTGGCCGGCCAGGAGGAGCTGGTAGCCGTCGGCCGCGAAGCGGGTCATGTTGCGGGGTTCCGGGGAGTGCATGACGCCCAGACGGAGGTCGGCGTCGGCCGGGGCGGGGCCTGCCACCAGGTCGTAGCGGTCGCGGTTGATGTGGCTGTCGTGGATGCCCGCCACCGCCACGTCCAGGTCGCCGACCTTGATGCGGGCCGTGGTGTTGTTCATGTCCAGCCAGCCCTCGGCCGCCATGCCCGCGCCGAGCTCCTCCCACGGCAGCGAGGGGACGTGCTGGCGGCGGTCGTTCCTGGACGTCCGCCACAGGTAGCGGGCCGGGTTCTTGGGCTTGGGCGCGTACAGGTCGTTGGAGCCGTACACGAACAGCCCGGGACGCGACAGCAGCGGCTCCAGGGCGTGCAGGAGCGACGGGACCGCGTCGACGTGGGCGATCGAGTCGCCGGTGTTGACGACCAGGTCGGGCTCGAGGTCGCCGAGCGAGCGGACCCAGTTGATCAGCATCCTGCGGCGCGGCGTCAGGTGCAGGTCCGACAGGTGGAGGATGCGTACGGGACGCTGCCCGCGCTCCAGCACCGGGACGTCGAAGCGGCGCAGCCGGAACCAGTTCCGCTCCACGACCGAGGCGTAGCCCAGCCCGGCCACGCCGAGACCGAGCAGGGACAGGGGCACTGCGACGGCTTTCCTCACCTCTTCATGATGCCCGACATCCGGCACGGGCCGTCCGCGTTGACGGCAAGATGGACGTCATGAGCGCAATGAAGGACAAGCTGAAGGCCGACCTGACGGCCTCGCTGAAGAGCCGGGACGAGGTCCGTCTCCGGACGATTCGGATGGCGTTGGCGGCGGTGAACGTCGAGGAGGTCGCCGGCAAGGAGGCCAGGGAGCTCTCCGACGACGAGATCATCAAGGTGCTGACCAAGGAGGCCAAGAAGCGGCGCGAGGCGGCGGAGGCGTTCGGCAACGCGGGCCGCGCCGAGCAGGCCCAGGCCGAGCTGGACGAGCAGGCGGTGCTGGAGGAGTACCTGCCCGCGCAGCTCTCCGACGAGGAGCTGGGGCGGATCGTCGACGAGGCCATCGCGGAAACCGGCGCGTCGGGGCCGCAGGCGATGGGCCAGGTCATGAAGGTGGTCAACCCGAAGGTGGCCGGGCGGGCCGAGGGCGGGCGTGTCGCGGCCGCCGTCCGGTCCCGGCTGACCTCCTAGGCAGGCCCACGCCGGGGGCATGAGGCAGCGTGCGTGACGCCCAAAGAGGCCCACACGACCCCAAAAGGCTCACGCCGGACGTGCCTGCCACCTGGCGGCCTGCGCACACGAGAAGGCCCCCGCCGAACCTTAAGTTCTAGGGATCGTCGCAACACCCCAGCTCGGGGGATGCGATGGACTTCGAGATCCGTAAGGACCGCAAACCGCAGGGGCCGAAGAAGC
>NZ_JBEPDC010000059.1:0-7919 GCF_040300065.1 Nonomuraea sp. NPDC000554
ATCGCGGCAGTTGCCTATGTCCCGAGACACACCTTGCTGGAGTTTCCTATGTCTTGCGACATGGGTTTCCTATGTCCTGAACCAGCACACTGCCGGGGGCACTCTTCTTCACCAGGCATTTCGCACTCTGACCTGCGGTTTCTCGGCCGCAGGTCGTTTACTTAGTGGACCTTGATAGGCAACCGAGGGCGCCCCGTATGCAGCCATAGGGCCATGATCAGGGGACATATGCGGGATGATCTTGACGGTGACTCCCCAGGCCAGACGCCAATCCCGAGCCATCCGGGGTCTCTGGCAGCCCTACGCTGGCTGCGGGAGTGAGCCTTGGCCCCACCTTCGGGTCAATTCCGGCCCCACTTGTCGATCTCATGGAGATCCAGTAACAGCGAGTTCTGGCCCCACCCATACCTTCCTCGCCGAGGGCGTCTGGTCAACTGCCCCGTGTCGTCGAAACAGGCCCAGTGTCATCCAATCCGGCCCAGCTCCCTGGCCGAGCGAGATGCTCGTGCATCGGCTCACGGCGACCGGAGTCGCTGCGCCACTCACTTGGGTCCACCAGGTCACCTGCCTTTACGCCGAGCCGTCTTCGATGACACAGGACATCGACGTTCGTCGTACCTCAACGTCGTTCGTCCTCGCTTCGCTGCGGGCACACCGCGTTGACGGCCGGCGAGGAACTTCCGAACGAGAAAGTAGCGCCTAGCCTGGATCCATCAGCCGATATCCGCGCCGATGAACCCGGTGCTCCAGCGCATACCGCCAGCCATGTGGGTGAGGTACCGGGGATCGCTGAACGTCGCGGTGAACCCGACGAATGGGAGCTGATCGACCGGGAGGTCGAAGTCGGTCAGCTCCATGATCCGGTCCTCGACCGGATACCCGTCCGGGTCGCCATCGTCCTCGTCCGGTTCCGGGACGTTGTGCGGACCGTCCATCGCGTACTGGGTGATGATTGCGGCGGTGCGCTCCCGGAACGCCGCCCGGTCCGGCACAGCCCAGGCGGTGCCGCCCCCGCCCGCGACCCCGGTCAGGCTGCCGCTCAGCCGGACACCGTACTGCCGCTCGATGACGCGGCGGTGCTCGTTGAAGTCGCGCCGCAGGAGCGCATACTCCGCCGCACTAACCGGGACCTGCTTGCCCATCAGCATCGACCACAAGGCCGCGAACTCGTCCCGCAATTCCATTCCCGCCGCGATCGCGCTAGCCTCATTGTCGCTGACGTGCCAGCGTTCGCCGTTCAGGTGCGGCAAGCCGCTCTTCATCCGCTCCCACGCATCCACGGCGAGCTGCACTGGAAAGATCGGCTCGTGTGGGATGTGGCACACCTCGAAACTGATGAAATGGGCTCGACCACGCAGGGTTGCCCCGTCCTTGGCGTCGATGGACACGGTCAGCCAGTCAGACATTTCGGCGATTGTAGTGATCAGCTAGCTGGCCCGATAGACCCACACGTCCGCCACCCGCGACGGCGATCGAGGAAGGCCGGAGACTGACCCGGCCCCTGGGCCGAGCGGGGTGGGGCCAATTCTCACTGGGACCAATCCCCGGTGATCAAGGGTGAGGCCGAGACTCGTTCCTAAGTGGGGCCAGAAGTAGCCCATGTAGTCAGCCCTACGCCGACCCCAGCTGTGAAGACCGTACGGTAGTCGTGGCGAACCGCCCGGGACGTGTTACCCGGGGTCGAGGCGTATTCACGCCCCCGCACCCAAAGGTACCGATGAGGGCGTCGTTTCCCAGGACGCACAACTTGCTGAGAAGCGACAGGTAGCGCCGCTGGTCCGCGGTGAGCCCGGCATCCGCAGCCAGCAATGCGCCGATCTCAACCAGCAGCGTCCGCATCTGCGCCCGGTTGAACATCGTGTCCTCATAAGGATCGACATGGCCGAGCATGGGCTGCCTGGCTTCGGAGATCGCCGGACAGCTCAAGACGTCGAACGGGCAGCCGGTATTTCGCGGTTCAGGTATGAAGTTCCTCTGCGCCCCCGGAGGAAGCCCACCACTGAGTTTGACGGCTATCCAACTGCGGGTGAGGGTGATCTCATGGCAGCTGACTTCACCTTGGGTGTGCTCACCGATGTCATGAGATCTGCGTGCCGGCAGGCGGGACTGGACCCGGAAGGCGCTGAACTGCTGCGGCTTGGAGAGAACGCCATCTACAAGCTCGCGTCCAAGCCCGTCGTCGTGCGGATCGCGCGCGGCCAGGAACGGTTGCCCGTCGTGGAGAAAGAGCTCTGCATCGCAACCTGGCTCCAGGCCTCCGGCGTTCCCGCCGTCCAGGCGTACTCCGAGGTCCCGCAGCCGATCGTCGTCGACGGCTACCCTGTCTCCTTCTGGAAAGCCGTCACGCCGAACGAGCCGTCACCTGGGCCTGCCGACCTCGCAGAGTTGCTCCGCCGGTTCCACGATGCCGGTGATCCGCCGTGTGAGCTGCCGGAGTTCAACCCGCTCTACCAGGTGGAGCCCCGGCTGGATGCGGCGCGAGTCCTACGGAATGAGGACCTGGACTTCCTGCGAGCACGATGCCGTGACCTGGTCAAGCGCTATGCCGAACTGGAATTCGCCCTCCCGTACGGACCGATCCACGGGGACGCACATGCGGCGAACCTGCTGCGGGTCGACGGACAGGTGGTGATGCTGGACTTCGAGGTTGTGGCGCGCGGGCCACGAGAGTGGGACCTCATGCCCACATCGATCTCCAGGCAGCGTTTCGGCCTGCCGGAGGAGCAGTATCGGGCGTTCTGCAATGCCTATGGGTTTGACGTGCGGAGCTGGCAGGGCTACACGGTTCTACGGGACGTTCGTGAACTGACCATGACGACCTGGCTCATGCAGAACATCGGCGAGGATCCCCGCATCGCTAAGGAGTTCGCGCATCGGGTCAGGTCCCTCCGCGAGGGAGACCGCGACGTTGTTTGGCATCCGTTCTAAGCGGCAAGCCAACAGCAAACGACTCTTTGACCCGCCCGCGCAGCGCGACTGCGTACGGCTGACCAACATCTACGCCACGCCCTGGCACCTCCCCGAGGATGCTGACCACGCGCTGCCAGGGGAGTACCTACGGCTCGGCCGGCTGGAGGAGTACTTCACCGGATCAGCCGCACAGTTGCCGAAGGTGATCCAGCGAATCGATCTCGATCACGACCAAATCGCTTTCCGACGCTGGGATCGTCTTCGCCCGCTGACCGGTGCCCGGCTATGGCTACTGGTGGTCCCGTCCACGCAGATCGTCGCCGTGCTCAGTCTCGATGTGAGCTGCGAGCTGGCACACACTATTGACCTGCTGGAGGACTGCTACTACCTCGACGTGAAAGTCGGAGACCAGACCATCACGACGCTGGCCGCCCAAGCGCTCGGCATGGAGGGCGTGTTCCTGCCTGAGCGACACCAGATCGTCTTCGGGCCGAAGATGTCAGCCGCCAAACGTGACGACATCGTGCAGCGCGTCATCTACCGCAGCGACTTGCCGTACCGGAAGGAGTTCAGCGCGATCACCTATCCGGTGGAGCTGAACCGGAGACCGGATGCGGTGGCCGCGGTGGGACCATACGTGAGCGTCCTGTGCGGTCAGCAGGATTACGTGGAGAACACCGTCTTCCTGTCCGCGGTCCAAGGCGTGGCCAGCGCGGCGCAATTACGCGAGATCCGGTCCGCGGCCTACGCCGCGGTGTCCACGTTCCGCGCCGGCGACCGTACGCACCAGGGCACACAGATGCGCCGCAAGACCCTTGAGAGCCTGAGCAGCAAGCTCGGAAACATGGAGCTGGACCTGAGCTACAGCGTCGAAGCGACGGCGGACCTCGGCCTGCTTGTCCCGTCGCTGCGAGTAGTCGGCTACCACGACGCCTTGTACGAGGCGATGGGGCTGGTGGCCAAGGCCGAGACCGTCGCCCGGATGCTGCGCCGTCTTGAGCGGGCGACCGCCGCCGAGCTGACCGCGATCGAAAGCCTGGAACGCCGCGCGGACGAAGACCGGCGGTTGCGCTGGACCGTGGCCATCGGATTCGTGTCCACAGTCGCCGTTCCTGTCGGCCTGATCCTCACGTTTCTCGGCATCAACGCGCGCGAAGTCGACAACAGTTGGTCGATGTTCGACACCCGCTACCTGCCCGTGTACGCGCTCGCCACCATCCTCCTGCTCATCGGCGGACTGATATCGGGCGCGCTCTACGCCCAGCAACGCCGCGCAATGCGTCGCAATGGCCAATCACGTGACCCCGCAGAATAGACGACTCCCTCAGCCCCATCGTGCCGGCAACAGGCTGCTACTTCTCGTTCATCGCGAGCAGTACAGCGGTCTTCTCAGCGGCGGCTTTGGCGACTTTGGGAAAGACGCTCGTGTAGGTGTCGGCGCTGGAGGCACGATCGAGGGTCTTCTGCACGACCGTCATCTCTACTCCCGCAGCGAGCATGAGCGAGACCGCCCCACACCCGCCGTCCTTGCCGATGGGTCCGTCACGAGCCCCGCAGCCGTAGACGGCGGCGAGGTAGTGCGGCTCTTATGGGCAGGTCCACGTCGACGGTCAGGTCAGCCCGGCCGTCGCCGTTGAGGACGTCGGCACGCCTGTTGCCCTTAGCCAGGCGAGGCTCGGATGCTGGCGGCGCGGCGTTCTCAGTACAGGTCGTACAGGGCGATCTTGGGTTTGCGACCGGTGACGTAGACGGCCATGGAGCGTCCAAGGGGTCACGGATAACCGGCCCGCGTGGCAGTCGCTGTACGGCGCTCCACTGCGGGACCGGTAAGGGGCCGGGATTCCCGGTAGCCCCAGCTCGGTGCGAGATGGTCTGACACCAGCAGGCCGCCCGGACGCCCTGCGCGGCGGGATACCTTCACGGCGACCTCCTGGCCCTCTGTCGTCGTAGCTCGCAGGACCGAGGCATCGGTGTCCTGCCCGCCGGCGACGAAAGAGGGCACCGAGCAGCGGAAGCCGAAAATCGCTTCGATCTCACCCTGCAGCACTGCGACGTCGACCGCAGGCCCGGCTGGGGCCGAGAAGGCGCTTATCCCGTCACCGTCCCAGCGCCCGCGGGAGCGAAGAAGCGTGCGCGTGCACCCACCAGGCGAGCGGAAGTGCGATCAGCACCACCGCCTGGATCGCCATCAACGCCGGAACGATGCCCCAACGGTCTGCCACCAGGCCGGCTCCCAGGGCGACGAGCGCGTAGAGCACGCTGCCGAGCAGCGACGCAAGCGAACCCATCGTCGCGCGTTCCCGGTCGGTGAACTCGCGCTGCAGCAACGTCTGCTGGGCGATTGTCGACATGCCGTAGGCCGGTGACCCAAGCAGGACGGGCGAAAATACCGTCGGCTTGACCAGCGCCACGAAGTTCGCCACGTTGTCGAACAGCTCACCGAACAGCAAAGTGCGGGCCGCGCCCACCCGGCCGATCACCCAACCACTGACGCGGAAGCCGACGAAGGCCACGCCATGGCCGAAGGTGCGCCACAGGCCCAGCGCCCAGAGCGGCCACAGCCCTGCCACGAAAACAGGCGACAACTGGGCCGCGCTTTCGCTGCTGTAACGAAGCGCCGACACCAGAGTCATCCGGCGGAGCACCGGATTACGGCGGATGCCGCGCAGGGCCGATCCGAGATGCACCAGCACGTTCGATTCCAGTGGGCCGTGCACCCGCGGTTCCCGGACCCGCAAGGCGACGAGCACGCACAGCACCTGCGGCACGACCGACAGCACGACCACCACACGCAGCGACCACGCGCCGGCGACCACGCCACCTATGGCTGCCGCCAGTGCGAGCGCGATCTGGAACATCGAGTTCACCCGGCCCGAGTGCCGGGGGAACTCCTCCTCCCGGCCGGCTTCGAGCAACGTGTCGTAGAGCAGAGACTCGTTGTTGCCGCTCCACAGTGAGGTCGCCAATCCCTCCAGCACAACAGCTGCCAGGAGGAGGCCGTAGCCCGAAGCGCCGGCGTACCCGAGATGGGCGGCCACCATGACGACGGCACCGGCGATCATCGTGCCGCGTCGGCCGAGGCGGTCGGAGAGCACCCCGGTAGGGACTTCGAACGCTGCCGAAGACAGCATCTTCACCGCCAGGAGGCTGGCGGCAGCGGTGTACGAGCCGGTGACTTGCGCGAAGTAGATGACCATAATCGGCCCGTACATGCGGAAGTCGCCGAAGAAGTTGAACCAGCTCAGCAGGCGGACATTCCGGTTGACAGTCTGATCAGCGGAGTTCGGAGCAGGCGGAGCTGACCTCGACCGTTGAGATTTCCTGCCGAACGGGGCAGCGATCAGGCGTTCGACCAGGACACGTACACGGAGCAGTGAAGAATGACGAGCGGACACAGCAGAACTCCCGGAAAGGCGAACGGAGACGCCAAACAGCGCCAAGGGCCGGTGACACGTGTCACCTCGCCCCGGCGACCGGGATGTGTGCTGACTTTGCTGCTACACGCGCGGCGTTACAAGCCTGCGACTGCGGTCACCAAGGGGCGAACGGAAGCTCCGGTCATCGTTGTAGACATCAGTGCTCCTCAATTCCCCAGGCGGACGGGATTCCGCAACAGCTTCAACTCTAGCGACCGAAGGACCTACGTGTCCGCTGAATTACGGACACAACGGCGGGTGTGCACGGTCAGGAATTTCTCCAGGTGGGCGGCCAGCATGATCCAGTCTGGCGGCCTCGAGATTTCCAGGCGGACGGTCATGCGGCGTCTGGGTGGGCGGACAGGTCAGGATGGTTCCGACGGAGTGAGGTGGAACCTACCCGGCGGAAGTGGTCAGGCACATGGATTACACGCCGGACAACATCGTGTTCCGGGACGGTAAGGCGGCCGCGCTGATCGACTTCGACATCGCCAAGCCGATTGCCCGGGTGGATGAGGTGGCCAACGCGATGATGTACTGGGCACCGCTGTGCGACCCCGTCGACGCCGACCCGCTGTTGCGGAAGATGGACGTGCCGCGCCGCTGCCGGATCCTGGCTGACGCCTACGGGATGTCAGACGTCGACCGTTCCCGGCTCGTCGAGGTGTTCGCGCTGCGGACCCGGCGAGCGTGGTTTCTGATGAAACAGAGAGCCGAGGAGCGGGTTGGTGGCTGGGCGAGGATGTGGGATGAGGGCATCGGCGATGAGATCAAGCGGCGCGAGGCCTGGCTGGATCGGCCATGGCGCGGTCATCGAGGCGGCGCTAAGCGCACCGTAACCCCCTGTTTCATCTGGTCGGGCCTCATTCCGGATGAATCGTCACTACGTTCCAGCGTGCTGACACGCCGTCGCCATGGCACTCCACCGCGGTCGCTGACCTGACGCAATCAGCATGCCGCCATAAGGGACGAACTCTATGATCAGTTCGTCCTGATCGTTGAGATTCGGAGAAGATGTCAATCTCATGTGCCGCGCCATGGTCCTTCTGGGTGGCGTCGCCCTCGCCGTCGGCGCGTTTGCCCTCTTCTACCGGGGCCCGGGACAACCGTTCATCCGCGGTTACGTGAGCGACGTCGGCGCCACCATGCTGGTCTACGCGTTCTTGGGGCTGCTGTGGCGCACCACCTCCGCACGCCGCACCCTGGCCACGGCCACGATCGCCGCCGCCGTCGAGTTTTACCAGATAGTCGGCATGACCCCGCCGGGCATCGGCGGTGTCCTGGTCGGCGCGTTCCCCGACCCATGGGACCTGGTCGCCTATGCCATCGGTGTGGTCGCGGCCCTGGTCTGGGAACGCCGATTGGTCCGATCCGGTGATCAGACCGGCTGACTCTCGGACGCCGACACCTACGCCCCTGGTCAGCGCCACGAAGAGTGCTTCATGCTCATCTGACTCCTAAAGCGGGTGCCGCAGGTTCGAATCCTGCCGAGGGCACTCATGTGATGTCTCAGGACATCGGAAACCCTCGAACCTACGGGTTCGGGGGTTTTCTCTTGTCTTGGGGCTGGTAGTCGCGGGTGGGGTCGATGGT
>NZ_JBEPDC010000060.1:0-7117 GCF_040300065.1 Nonomuraea sp. NPDC000554
ATTACTCGCCCCATCCTGATTAACCGCCGACCCACGAATAACCCCCAACACCCGACGGCCACCAGCCAGCGCATCCGACAACCGCTCCAGCAACAGCAGGCCCACGCCCTCGGAGAACACGGTGCCGTCGGCATCGTCGGAGAACGCCTTGCACTTGCCGTCGCGTGCCAATCCCTGTTGCCGGCTGAAGTCCACCATCAGCTCGGGCGTCGGCATCACGGTCACACCGCCGGCGAGCGCGAGCGTGCTCTCACCGTTACGCAGCGACTGACAGGCCAGATGAATGGCCACAAGCGAAGAGGAACAGGCCGTGTCCACCGTCACCGCAGGACCCTCCAACCCCAGCGTGTACGCCACCCGACCGGAGATGACGGAGCTGGTGTTGCCGGTCTGCACGTATCCCTCGACACCTTCGGGGAACGGTCCGAGCCCCGAGACGTAGCCGGTCTGCGTACCGCCGACGAAGACCCCGGTGAGGGTACCGCGCAGCGTGCCGGGGTCGATGCCGGCGCGTTCCATGACCTCCCACGCGACCTCGAGCACCAGCCGCTGCTGCGGGTCCATCGCCACAGCCTCACGCGGACTGATCCCGAAGAATCCCGCGTCGAAGTCGGCCGCTCCTTCGAGGAAACCGCCGTCACGCGCGTAGGTCGTCCCGCTGATGTTGTGGTCGGGATCGTAGAGCGCCTCAAGGTCCCAGCCCCGGTCATCGGGGAAGGAGGAGATCCCCGAACGTGCCTCCACCAGCATGTTCCACAGGTCCTCCGGCGAGTTCACCCCGCCGGGGTAGCGGCAGCCCATCGACACGATCGCGATCGGCTCGCGCCCCTTCGCCTCGACCTCGTGCAGACGTCGGCGGGTCCGCTGGAGGTCGGCGGTGGCGCGCTTGAGGTAGTCCCGGAACTTGTCATCAGTGGCCATGGAATCTCAACCAGCCTTGAAGTAGTGAGGTGGGACGCGGCGAGGTGGGACCGGCGCGGGCTTCAGGACGCCGCGGTCGAGCCGACCGACCTCCGGTGGCGGAGCACGAGTGCTTCGAGGTCCTGGACGAGATCGTGCGGAGTCGGGGCCTCCTGCATCTCCTGCCGGGCTCTTTCCGCGCGTTCGGCGAAGGTGGTGTCGGTCAGGATCCGCTGCAGTTCGGTGCGGAGAGTATGGGCGGAGGCCCGGTCTGGGGGAAGGTGCACGCCCAGGCCGTAGGCGTCGACGGCCTCCGCGACCTGCGCCTCGTCGTGCAGTGTGTGCGGGACGATGATCTGCGGGACTCCGTTGTGCAGCGCCGTCAAGGTGCTCCCCGTCCCCGCGTGGTGGACGATCGCCGAGCAGGTCTTCAGTACGGGGTCCAGCGGCACGAACCCGGGGATCCGGACGTTGTCGGGAAGCGTGATCCCGGCGGGGACGGAGGAAGGGGCCAGCAGGGCGACGACTTCGACGTCCAGGCCGTCCACCGCATCGAGCAGGTCGGTGAACCCCAGCTCCGCGCGACGCTCCCATACCTCCTGGTAGGACAGGCCGAGGGTGACGCAGACACGCGGCCGCTCGGGTTCCGGCAGCAGCCAAGCCGGGATGGTGCCCGGCCCGTTGTACGGCACGTAGCGTACGGGGAGGTAGTCGTACCGGGCCGGTATGCGCAGCCACGAGGGTATGGAGTCGATCGTCGTCTGACCGAGGACGAGGTCGTCGTCGTAGCCGCAGCCGTACTTCTCCAGCTTGGCGGTCAACCAGTCGCGTACCGGGTCCTCGTCGGCCGCCTCCGGCCGCTCGGCGCGCATGCGCAGGAAGAGCTCTCGTAACCGGCCCCAGTGGTCGCGGCCGATGGTCGTCCGCGCGTGCGCGGCGCCGCAGGCGGCGGCCGCCACCGGTCCCGTGAACGTCATGCTGTCCCAGATGACCAGGTCCGGGCGCCACGATCGGCAGAAGGACACCAGGCCGTCGAACGCCGACGCGTCGGTGTTCACGTCCAGCGCCAGCGGGGAGGCGAAGGCCGCGAGGCAGTCGCGCACGTACTCGTAGGTGAGGGCTTCCGGCCGTGTCTCGGTGATGTCGTATCCGGACCCGTAGATGGTCTCCTCGGGTGCCAGCTCCGCGAGACGTTCGGCGTATCTGGCCTCTTCTCCGACGGCGACACCGGTAAGCCCCGTCTGCTTCACCGCCGGCATGATGTCGGGCTGACCCGCGATCACGACTTCGTGGCCTGCGGCCTTGAGCGCCCAGCCGAGCGGCACCATGAGGTTGAGGTGAGCGGTGGCAGCGAGTTGGGTGACAACGACCCGCAATTCAGTCATCCTCCGGCATGTACGAAGGTCGGTCAGGATGTCGATCGGCCGATGGTGCGGCTTGCGCCCTCGCTCTCACAGGGGCGACCGCCGTCGGCGGCGTGACGTTCTCGCAGTCGTGAGCAGGTCCGTCAGAGCCCCATCGACTCTGACGAGACAGTAATCACCCCACGTGAGAGGCACCGACCCCTAGCTCACCCCTCAGCTCCCCCTGCGATCATCCCTTGCGTCGGGGTGCTCGGGTGGCCTGTACGCGCTGTCCACCTCGGTGATCGGCGTGCTGAGCCGGTGCAGGGCCAGGGCGAGAGTGAGGCGGGCGCGGCCCTCAGCCGAGTGCACCGAGAAGCCGAGTTCGCTCTCGGCTCTGGCCAGCCGCGCGGTGGCGGAGCTGCGGTGGATGAAGAGCCGGGAAGCGGTCTGGCGGAGGGATTCGCTGGCCGCGAAAGCGTCCAACGTGGCGTTCCGCCAGCCGGTCCAATGCGACGACGTCCGCGGATCCGCTGATGGCCTCGGACGATAAGTGCTCTGCGAGGAGGGCGAAACCGCCGCCTTACCCCCAAGCGCGGAAGCGGCCTCGGTGCCGCCGACCGCGACCACCTGCACGGACCGGTCCGGGGACAGCTTGAGCAGTTTCAGTGCCCGGAAGCGCCTGGTCTCATCGGCGGCCGGGCTGAAGACGAGTTCGACGAGCGCCGGGGCGGGCTCCATGCTGCCCAGGACGGCGGCGCAGGCGATTCTGCAAGAGCGCGTCGAAGAAGCTGATGCCCCTGAGTTCGTCGCCCGCGTGGGCGTCGAGTGCGGAGAGGCGCAACAGCAGTTGCTTCATCAGGTTGACCTCGGCTCTAATTGCATTCACTCGGGCGCGGAAACGCGATTCTGAACGGCGAAGTTGCAGCGACCGGCCTGTCGCCGTTCATGAAGAACGTCGACAACGGCACGGTATACGGATATCGGGGCGACGCGGCGGTTCCGGCGGACGGAGACCCGCGCTATAGGGGAGGGACACGGGTCTCATAGGGGGTCCGCCCTCGATCGGCCTTCACCTAGCGTCGTCATGGCCGCTCACCTGTATCGATGAACAATGCGTCGGGCGGTGTCGCGGTGAATGGCCCAGGGCGTGGGGCGCCGCCTCCGCGCCGATCGTGATGAGGTGGTTGACTTGGCCCGAGCCCCCAGCGCCAGGGGAACCCTGCCGTTCGGCGATCACGTGACCTGGTACCGCGTGACCGGCACCCCGGGAAAGGGGAAACCGGCGGTCGTGGCCCTGCACGGCGGTCCTGGCGGCACCCATGACTATCTGCTCCCCTTGGCGGACCTCGCCGATGCCGGGTGGCCGGTCGTCCATTACGACCAGCTCGGCAACGGCGGATCCAGCCACCTCGACGACGCGGATCCGGGGTTCTGGACACCGGAGCTGTTCGACGACGAGCTGGTCAACCTGCTGAACGGCCTGGGCATCGCGGACGACTACGTGCTCTTCGGGCACTCTTGGGGCGGCCTGCTGGCCGCCAAGCACGCGTCCCGCCGGCCGCCTGGGCTGCGCGGGCTGGTCATCGCGAACTCGCCAGCCTCGTACCCGGAATGGCGGAAGGAACTGAAGATTCTTCGCGACCTTCTGCCGAGCGGGGTGAACGACACCCTGCTCGCCCACGAGGCGGCCGGGACGACGGACACCCGCGAATACTTCGACGCGATGATGGTCTTCTACAACCGGCACGTGATCCGGATGCGGCCGTGGCCCCGCGAGTTCATGGCCACGTTCATGGACACGCTCAGCAATCCGACCGTCTACCACGCCATGAACGGGCCGTGCGAGTTCCACGTGATCGGCACGCTCAAGGACTGGAGCGTCACGGACCTCCTGCCTGAGATCACCGCGTCCACGCTGGTGATCTCAGGCCGGCACGACGAGGTGACCCAGGAGTCGTTCCGACCCTTTCTCGAACTCGTCCCGCAGGTCCGCTTAAAGGTCTTCGAGAATTCCAGTCACTCGCCGCACCTGGAGGAGCCGGAGCTCTTCCGGAAGGCGATGATCGAATTCCTCATGGAATTGCGTTGAATCCGGATGGAATTCCACGCGACGCCCGCGCCGAACGGGTGGCGCGTTTGCGAATTCGGCCTCCGAGCATCGCCGTGCCGAGCTTTTGCGCGGCGGCGGAAGCCCAATCCCAGCAAGGGGTCCATATTGTCCAGCGCGGCCATTGAGACGGTGCTCGAAGGAGAGAAGTCGTGACCTACGACACCGATATCGTAAAGAGCGACGCCGAACTCGTCGATCGTTACGGATCGCCGCTGTACGTCTACGACCTGGAACGTGCCGTGGCGGCGCGTGACGACCTCCGCGCCTCCTTGCCCGAGGGAACGGCCGTCTACTTCTCGTTCAAGGCCAACCCTCACCCGGAGATCGCCGAGGCGCTGCGGACGGGTGACGGTTCCGGGTGCAAAGCCGAGATCAGTTCCACGGGCGAACTCGCGGCGGCTGTGGCGGCGGGCTTCGATCCGCTCGACATCCTCTACACCGGGCCCGGCAAGACCACCGAGGAGGTGGAGGCCGCCCTCGAGGCCGGTGTCCGCCGGTTCTCCGTCGAATCGGTCAACGATCTGCGTCGTGTCGGGGAGACTGCCTGGGCACAGGACACGATCGCCGACTGCCTCCTGCGTGTGAACAGCGTCGGCGCGGGGGCCACCACCAGCATCCGCATGGCCGGCGCGCCCTCCCAGTTCGGCTTCGACAGTGAGACGCTCCCTGAACTCATGCCCGAGCTCCGATCGATCCGCGGCACCCGCCTGTCGGGGATGCACCTGTTCTCGTTGAGCAACGCCAAGGATGAGGAATCCCTCATCGGCGAGTTCAAGCACACGATCACCGCGGCGGCCGAGGTCCGTGACACGACGGGCCTGGAGCCTGAGCTGCTGGACATCGGCGGCGGCTTCGCCTCCCCCTACCTGTCCCCCGGCGAACGCCCCGTCTACGGCGGACTCCGTACAGCGTTGGAAGAGATCCTCGACTCGCACTTCCCCGGCTGGCGGAAGGGGAGCCCGCAGGTCGCCTGCGAATCGGGGCGGTACCTCGTCGGCGACTGCGGCCGGCTCGTGTGCACCGTCACCAACGTCAAGGAGAGCCGTGGCGGCAGGTTCATCATCCTGGACGCCGGGATCAACACGCTGGGAGGCATGTCCGGACTCGGGCGTCTGCTGCCGATCTCCGTCGGGCTGGACGGATGGGAGAGGTCGAACGGCTCCGCCGGGTCCCCCGAGACGGCGGAGTGGGCCGGCGCCAGCCTCGTCGGCCCCCTTTGCACTCCTGGCGACATCCTCGGCCGGAACGTCTCCGTCCCCGATCTGCGCCCGGGAGACGTGCTGACCATCCCGAACGCCGGTGCCTACGGCATGACGGCCAGCCTGCTCATGTTCCTGGGCCGCCCGGCCCCCAGAGAGATCATCATGCGCGGCGACCGGGTCGTCTCCGCGTCGCGGGTCCTTTTCGTCCGCATGTACGCCTAGGGCCATCGGCCTGCCAGATCCCCTGCACGACCTTCCCGTTCCCCATTGTCGACTGTCCCGGACAGAGCGCTGCGGACAGGTCCACTGCGGTTCATATGGAGAGTCAGAAGATGAGCCAGTCCGGAAACAGCGAATTCGAAGCCAGCGGCGCCCCGACGGCGGGGGCCGGACAAGCGGCATCCTTCACACTTCGGCTGGCGGAGCTCTCCATGGCCGAACGACGGGCGTCCCTGGTCGAACTGGTGAGCCGGACCACGCTCGACGTGATGAGCGCTGTGCTGCCCGGAATGCTGGAGCAGGTGTCCCCCGAGCAGAGCTTCAAGGACATGGGGCTCGACTCTCTCGCGGCGGTCGAACTGCACGACCGGCTCGCCGCTGCACTCGACGCGGAACTGCCGATCGGCATCGCCTTCGACTACCCGACGCCGGCCGCTCTCGCCGACTACCTGCTCACCGAGGCGCTCGAGCTCGGGGAGCGGAAAGCCGCTGAGATCATGGCCACCGTCGGCTCCGACGAGCCCATCGCGATCGTGGGCATGGCCTGTCGTTACCCCGGCGACGTGTCCACACCCGAGGAGCTCTGGGAGCTGATCTGCGAGGGCCGGGAGACTGTGACGGGCTTCCCGCACGACCGGGGATGGGACCTCGACCGGCTCTTCGACGACGACCCCGATGCCGGCAACACCACGTACGCGCGGGTCGGCCACTTCCTGCACGACGCGGCAGAGTTCGACGCGGCGTTCTTCGGGATCAGTCCGCGTGAGGCTGTGGCGATGGACCCGCAGCAGCGGCTGATCCTGGAGACCTGCTGGGAGGCCATCGAGCGCGCCGGCATCAACCCCCAGACACTTGCCGAGAGCCGGACCGGCGTCTTCATCGGAGCCGAACCACAGGACTACGGCCCCCGACTCCACCAGGCGCCCGCAGACGTCGAAGGCTACCTCGTCACCGGCGCCGCGCCGAGCGTCGTCGCCGGTCGGGTGGCGTACACGCTGGGGTTGGAGGGTCCTGCGGTGACGGTGGACACGGCCTGTTCGGCGTCGCTCGTGGCCATTCACCTGGCCTGTCAGTCGCTGCGCACCGGAGAGAGCCCGCTGGTACTCGCGGGCGGTGTAACCGTGATGTCCGCGCCGGGAACGTACACCGCCTTCAGCCGCCAGCGCGTCATCGCCGCCGACGGCCGCTGCAAGGCGTTCTCCGACGATGCCGACGGTACGGGCTTCTCCGAGGGTGTTGGTGTGTTGTTGCTGGAGCGGTTGTCGGATGCGCTGGCTGGTGGCCGTCGGGTGTTGGGGGTTATTCGTGGGTCGGCGGTTAATCAGGATGGGGCGAGTAAT
>NZ_JBEPDC010000061.1:0-6841 GCF_040300065.1 Nonomuraea sp. NPDC000554
ATCGACCCCACGGCGGCCTCGGCGGCCAGACCCCCTACGAACGCCTCAAGCAGAAGACTCAGACCCAGGCGTAAACGATCATCGTCGGCTGCACATTCGCAGTTAACTGAGCACTGCCGAATTGTTCTCATAGGGATCAAGGCGGCGGCCCTCCGCGCCGCCGCACGGCCCGCCGCCCGCCCGCCGTCCGGGCGTGCGGCGTGGGCGCCGGTCCCGAACGACGGCGGGACTCAGGGCCGCCCGCCGTACACAGCGCCCGCCGCACCATGCCTCACCCGCCGACCATGGACGCGCCGCCGCCCAAATGCAGCACTACGATCGCCTGGCTGTGGCCAGCCAGCGTACGGGGTCGGGGGCGATCGCCGATCCGGGACTTCGTTCCTCAGCCCCGGCTCACGGAGCATCGTGGTAGCCGTGATCAGTAAGCCCGCCCAAAGATGACACGCTTGCCATACGCAGATGCTTCACCGCAATGCACGCACCATCCGGTCTCTGAAGCACCGTCGAGCGGAATACAGCGCGGAGTTGCTGCGACCTTGGCCTTGATGTCGTCCTCACACGCGGGACTGCCGCAGTGCAACACCAACGCCCATCCCGACGCTACGGCCTCCGTGAAGGAGTCCCAGGTGTCCACCCTCATGGTGTGACTGTCGCGGTATTCGGTAGCCCGCTGAAGAAGGAAGGCTTGGAAATCCTCCAGTACGCCAGGAATGAGCTCCGGCGCAGAAGACAGCGAGATGCTCTGTTTGCCCTCGTCGCCGAGCCTCTTGGCCATCACCACAGTGCCAGACTCAAGATCACGCGGACCGAGTTCCAGCCGGATAGGAACGCCGCGCAGCTCCCAGTCATTGAACCGGAAGCCAGGCGAAAGCTGTGCGCGATCATCGACATGGGTGCGTATACCGGCCGCCTTAAGTCGCCCTGCAAGCTCCAGCGCCGCGGCCGAGGTCTGCGCGCCCTGATCGCCACGTCCAATCGGCACGATTACCACTTGATAGGGGGCAAGTCTGGGCGGGAGGACCAGGCCCTTGTCATCGCCGTGGGTCATGATGACCCCGCCGATCATTCTCGTTGACATGCCCCATGAGGTGGTGTGACACAGTTCGAGACGACCAGCTTCGGAGGTGTACTGAATGTCGAAGGCTTTGGCGAAATTCGTGCCCATGTAGTGGGAGGTTCCAGCTTGGAGCGCCTTGCCGTCCCTCATCATGCCCTCGATGGTGAAGGTACGGACGGCGCCGGCGAACCGCTCCCCGGCTGTCTTCTCACCAGGTACTACGGGGATCGCCGCGATGTCCCGCGCAACCTCTGTGTAGAGATCGAGCGCCAGCATCGTCTCGCGCATCGCGTCCGCCTCGTCGGCGTGTGCTGTATGACCCTCTTGCCAGAGGAATTCCGTCGTGCGCAGGAACATGCGGGGCCGCAATTCCCAGCGCACGACGTTGGCCCACTGATTCAGCAGGAGCGGAAGGTCTCGATGGGATGAGACCCACTTGGCCATCATCTCGCCGATGATCGTCTCTGAGGTGGGCCGAACGACCAGCGGCTCTTCAAGTTCCTTACCGCCAGCGTGAGTGACAACGGCGAGCTCAGGGGAGAATCCCTCGACGTGATCGGCCTCTCGCCGGAGGTAGCTCTCCGGGATCAGCAGAGGGAAGTAAGCATTCTCATGACCGGTGTCCTTGATCCGGCGATCAAGTTCCCCCTGGATGAGCTCCCACAGGCGATAACCGTACGGTCGGATGACCATGGTGCCCTTGGCGGGTCCCCTGTCAACGAGCTGCGCCTTTGCAACCAGCTCGTTGTACCAGGCCGAGAAGTCCTCATTCTGAGGAGTCACACCACGTTCATCACGTCCCATGCAGGGAGAATATCGCTCATGGCATGTCCTCGTGGCTCGTCGAGGAAGGCCTCGCGACAGTGCCCTTAGGGGGCGGGGACGGATGGCAGTCATAGGTGCTGGTGACGCCCAATACATCAACCTGGCCTCATGCACGCTCATGAGTGCACACGGGCAACCCCATGGAGTGAATGCTCAGCTCAGATTCCCTTCGGGCAGTAGGGGCTCTCAGCGGTCGCGTACTGCAATCAGTACTGCAACAGAGGCACACGACCACTCACGTCCACGCCCTTGCAGCGCCGCTCAAGACCGGGTTGCAGGCCTCTGATCGCGGCCGGGATGGTCCTGATAAGGAAGAGGTTCCAGGTTCAAGTCCTGGTAGCCCCACTCTGTATGACCAGCTCAAAAGGCCAGATCCCAAGATCGCGGATCTGGCCTTTTGATCGTTTGTTAGCCGCTCGTTAGCGGGGCCTCCCCCGGCCGCCAGTACTCCGACTCGACATCTAACCGTCGCTTGGGTCCCCGCCTCGCCATCAACACGTCCCTAATGATCAGGTGTGTTGCGATAAGCACTAGAACCCGCGCGTCCGCCTGGGGGGTCAGTATTCAGGCTCTGGCACTAATTTCGTGATCTTTCAGCGGACGGCCCGGCCGACCTGGTGTTCATGTTGGGTGATCGTGTCGGAGCTGCTCGGGATCTGCTTTCCTCATCTGGCCTGCGTGCGTGTCGACCGTGTCTTCCGTCATGGAAGGTCGGTGCGGATCCAGGCGAGAACCGGTAGCTCGCAGGGGTCTTGTCCGGGCTGTGGGGTGGCTTCGCGGCAGGTGCACAGCCGGTATGAGCGACGCCTGGCCGATACTGCCCTCGCCGGTCAGGAGGTGTTGATCCATCTGCAGGTGGTCCGCTTCGTGTGCCGTAACGCCGAGTGCGGCAAGAAGACCTTCGTCGAGCAGGTTCCCGGGCTGACCGAACGCTACGGCCGGCAGGCCATGTACGTGATATCGGCCTATCACGTACATGAACGATCATCGCCTCGCGCCGACCGGGCGAACCGCCTGCGACGGGACTGCGCGACTCGGGCACGTTATCCGGTACATCGCCCGGAGGCCGCCAACCGGGCCCGGCCGACCGCTCGCGCCCGGCGCCACCGCGCGGTAGCCCGCGTGAGCGTCGCCGGCGCGCGCAAGGTCACCGCGCTGACCACGCTGCACCGGCTGCTGAGCCGCCGCGACATCCCGCTGCGCGAGAAGACCCTGAGCTACGAATCCGCCGCCCGCGCGGCGGAGATCCTCGCGCTCAACGTCGAAGACCTCGACCTCGAAGGTCGGCCCGCGCCTGTGGCGTCCAAGGGCGGCGCGATCGAATGGGTGTACTGGGACACCGGCACCGTCCGCCTGCTGCGCCTGCCCGACGGCAGCTCCCGCACCCGCGGACCGCTCTTCCTCACCGAACGCCGCGACCGCGGCGATCTGGCTTCGATCGCCGTAGCCGGCAGGGCCGATACCCAGCGGCTTGCCACCGGGACGACGAGTCCGGTGCCGAGCCGCTGAAGGGCGTCATGGGGTGAAGCGGTAGCCCATGCCCGGCTCGGTGATCAGGTGCACCGGGCGGGCGGGGTCGCGTTCGAGTTTCTTGCGGAGCTGGGCCATGTACTGGCGCAGGTAGTGGGTCTCCTTGACGTGCTTGCTGCCCCACACCTCGGTCAGCAGATATCGCTGGGGGATGAGCTTGCCCGGGTTGCGGAGCAGGACCTCCAGGATGTGCCATTCGATGGGGGTAAGCCGCATGCCTCCGGAGATGGTCTTGCCGACCAGGTCGACCGTGTGGTCGCCGATCTTGATGCTGGCCAGCTCGGCCTCTTGGACGGCAGCGCGGCGGGAGACGGCGCGGACGCGGGCGAGGACCTCCGCGATGCTGAACGGTTTCGTGACGTAGTCGTCGGCACCCGCGTCCAGGGCGTCGATCTTGTCCTGGTTCCCGGCCCGGCCCGACAGCACGACGATGGGGATCCGGGTCCAGCCGCGCAGGCCGTGGATGACGTCGACGCCGTCGATGTCGGGCAGGCCGAGATCGAGGACGACGAGGTCGGGATGCCATTCGGCGACTTCGCGCAGGGCAGAGGAGCCGTCCGCGGCGACCGCGACCTCGTAGTGGCGGGCGGCCAGGTTGATCCGCAGCGCGCGCAGGATCTGCGGCTCGTCGTCGACGACGAGGATCTTGGTCATGCTGTCACCGCCTGGGATGAGATGGGCATTTGGACGATCATGGTGAGGCCTCCCCCTGGTGTCTCTTCCGGGACGAGCGCGCCGCCCATGGCCTCGGTCAGGCCGCGTGAGAGCGCGAGTCCCAGCCCCACGCCGGTGCCGTTGTCGCGGTCGCCGAGCCGCTGGAACGGCAGGAAGACGCGGTCGTAGTCTTCGCGTGGGATGCCGGGGCCGCGGTCGATGACGCGGATCTCGACGTTGTCGTCGTGCCAGCTGGCGGTGATGAGCACCTTTTGATCGGTGGGGCTGTAGCGGACGGCGTTGGTCATCAGGTTGACCAGCACCCGTTCGAGCAGTGCGGGGTCGGCGACGATTTCCGGCAGGTCGACGGAGATGTCGCCCTCGATCCGATCGCGCAGCGAGCCGAGGTCGTCCATCGCGCGGGGGACGACTTCTTCCAGGGCGATGGTCTGGAATGACAGGCCGAGTACGCCGGCCTGCAGGCGGCTCATGTCGAGCAGGTTCTCGACCAGCCGGTCGAGGCGGGTCAGCGATTGGTGGGCGGTGTCGAGGAGTTCGTCGCGGTCTTGGGGGGTCCAGTCGATGTCGTGGCTGCGCAGGCTTTCGACGGCGGCCTTGGCGGCGGACAGGGGGGTGCGCAGGTCGTGGCTGACGGCGGCGAGCAGCGCGGTGCGCATCCTGTCGGCCTCGGCCAGTGGTTTGGCCTGCTCGGCCTCTTCCTCCAGGCGTTCCTGGCGCAACGCGACCGCGGCCTCGGCGGCGAAGGCCTCAAGCACTCGCCGGTCGCTGGCGGCCAGCAGCCGGCCGTGCGCGGCGAGCACCAATGTGTCGTTGATCTTTACGTCGGTGTCGGCGACGGCGGGGGCGGTGCAGGGAGCGGCGCCGGAGGTGGCGATGATGCGCCAGGCGCAGGGCTCGGACTGGTCGTCCGGGGTGGGCTCGCCCACGCGTTCGAGGAGGGTGACCGAGTCCAGCCCGAACGTCTCGCGCAGCCGGCCGAGCAGTGAGGGCAGCGCAGCCTCGCCGCGCAGCACGTGCCCGGCCAGCGTCGACAGCGTCTCGGCGTCCGCACGGGCGCGGGCGGCCTCCCTGGTACGGCGGGCGGCCAGGTCGACGATCGTGCTGACCGCGGCCGCCACCAGCACGAACACGACCAGCGCGAACAGGTTCTCCGGGTCGGAGATGGTGAGCTGGCCCATGGGCGGCGTGAAGTACCAGTTGAGCAGCAGCGACCCGCCGATCGCCGCGGTGATGGCCGGCCACATGCCGCCGATCAGCGCGACCCCGACGGTCAGGCTGAGGAAGAAGAGGATCTCGCTGGGCAGCGAGAGCATGTCGCGGAACGGGGTGAGAGTGGCGGTCAGCAGCGGCATCCCCGCCACGGCGACGGCCCATCCGGCCAGCCTGCGCTTCCTGGTCAGCGCGGCGCGCGAGCGTTCGGACCGGACGCGGCCCTTCCTGACTTCCTCATGGGTGACCAGGTGGACGTCGATGGAGCCGGACAGTGCCGTGGTCTCCACTCCGACTCCCCGGGAGAGGATCTGCGCGAACCGGCCGCGCCTCGACGCCCCAAGCACCAGCTGGGTGGCGTTCACGCCGCGGGCGAAGTCGAGCAGCGCCCGGGGGATGTCGTCGCCGACGACCTGGTGGTAGGTGCCGCCCATGTTCTCGACCAGGGAACGCTGGCGGGCCAGGGTGGCCGGGTCGCCTCCGGCCAGCCCGTCGGAGCTGGTGACGTGGACGGCGAGCAGGTCGGCGCCCTTGGTGCGGGCGGCGATGCGCGCCGCGCGGCGTACCAGCGTGTCGCCTTCCGGCCCGCCGGTCAGGGCGACCACGACCCGTTCGCGAGTCTCCCAGGTGGCGGCGATGCCGTGGTCGGCGCGGTAGCGGTCGAGCTGGTCGTCGACCTTGCCCGCGACCCACAGCAGGGCGAGCTCGCGCAGCGCGGTCAGGTTGCCGATGCGGAAGTAGTTGGACAGGGCCGCGTCGACCTTCTCCGGCGCGTAGACGTTGCCGTGGGCCATACGGCGGCGCAGCGCCTCGGGCGACATGTCGACGAGCTCGATCTGGTTCGCCCGCCGGACCACCTCGTCGGGCACGGTCTCGCGTTGCGGGATGCCCGTGATCTCCTGGACGACGTCGTTGACGGACTCCAGGTGCTGGATGTTGACCGTGGAGATGACGTCGATGCCGGCGTCGAGGATGTCGTCGATGTCCTGCCAGCGTTTGACGTTGCGCGAGCCCGGCACGTTGGTGTGGGCCAGCTCGTCGATCAGCGCCACCTTCGGCTTGCGCTCGATGACGGCGTCCACGTCGAGCTCGGTGAAGGTGCTCCCCCTATAGAGCATGCTCTTGCGCGGGATCACCTCCATGCCCTCCAGGAGGGCGGCGGTACGGGGGCGGCCGTGGGTCTCGACGAAGCCCACGACCATGTCCCTGCCGCGCTCGCAGGCACGCCGGCCCTCGCTGAGCATCGCGTAGGTCTTACCGACCCCAGGCGCCGCTCCGAGGTAGACCCTCAGCCGCCCCCGCATGTCACCCCCTGTCCAGCGCGAGGTTGAGCTCGAGCACGTTGACGGCGGGTTCGCCCATGAAGCCGAGCGCCCTGCCGGTGGTGTTGGCCTCAATGAGCCGCTTGACCTGGTCGAGGGCGATCTTTCGTTCCCTGGCCACCCTGGGGGCCTGGAGGTCGGCGTAGGCGACGGAGATGTGCGGGTCCAGGCCCGAGCCGCTCGCCGTCACCGCGTCGGCGGGGACGGCGGGGGTGCCCGCGCC
>NZ_JBEPDC010000062.1:0-5501 GCF_040300065.1 Nonomuraea sp. NPDC000554
CGGCCACCGCGCCTCCAGCGGTCGGATCGGACGTCACCGCCCATCAAACCGCCACGATCACCAAACCGGCGAACCTATGCGGTCAGAGCACTAGCCTGCTTCCGCGAAGTAGATGACCGGGCGCGGCGGCGGAGAGGTGAGGGGGACGATCGCGTCGGGTGGATCGTCCAGCTCTGCTTCGACGGCCTTCGCGCCCGCCACCTCCACCTCGTAGCTCCAGACCTTGGAGCCCGACGGCCCGTGGACGCGGCAGCGGAACGCGCCCGTGATCTCGACCGGGTCGCGAGGTTTCAGGCTGCGGATCAACGCGGCCGTATCGGCGTCGAAGGTGACGCACGGGATGCTGTCGGTCAGGGTGCCGCCATGTCTGTGACGGCGGCGACGGACGATGATGCGCCATTTGGTCAGAGTGTCGCCGCTCGGCAGGGTCCGGTCTTCGGGCGCCGCCGACAGCCTTCCCACCAGCAAGACCTCGTTCCGGTCCATTGTCTTCCTCCCTTGGGTGCTCTGCTGGAGATCACTCTTTACGATGGGAGCAAGGCCGGATCGGCTCGAACGCCGTTCTGGGGATAACAGCTGGCGTGCGGGAGTTCCTGTGGACAACATCACCGCCCTCGGCGGCGACGTCTATGAGATCGACACGAAAATGGCGGGGTACTCGGGGATCACCGCCGGATACCTCATTCTGGGAGACCGTCCGTGCCTGGTGGAGACGGGCACCTCGACCTCCGCTCCGGTGGTGCGCGACGCGCTCGCCACGCTCGGCGTGGGCCCGGAGGACCTGGCCACGGTGGTGGTCACGCACATTCACCTGGACCACGCGGGTGGCGTGGGGGACATCGCGCGGTTCTTCCCATCCGCGCAGATCGTGGTGCACGAAAAGGGCGCGAGGCACCTCGCCGATCCGTCCAGGCTGATGGCGAGCGCACGGATGGTCTGGGGTGACCAGCTCGACACGCTGTTCGGCGAGCTGTCGCCGACGGATGCCGAGCGCATTGTCGCGCTCGGCGACACCGGATCCATCGACCTCGGCAACGGCAGGACGCTGAACAGCCACTACTCCCCCGGCCACGCAAAGCACCACGTGGGCCTGGTCGACTCCGCCACCGGCGACCTGTACGTGGGCGACGCGGCGGGCGTCTACCTGCCGCAAACCGGCGACCTGCGTCCCGCGACCCCGCCACCGGACTTCGACCTGGAGACCGCGCTCAACTCGATCGCCCTGTTCGGGGCACTTGGCCCGCAACGGCTGCTGTTCAGCCATTACGGACCGGTGGACGCCGTCCAGGAAACGCTGGATCGGTCGGCGGAGGAACTTCGCATCTGGGTTGACCTCACCCGCCAGGCTCATTCCGAAGGCCTGGACCTCGACCACGCCGTCGCCATGGTCCGGGACCGCACCAAGGAGCGCTACACAGCGCTCAAAGCCGAGGACGACGAGACGGCCCAGCAGTTCGAGCTGCTGAGCGGAGCACCGTCCAACGTCGCAGGCATCCTCCACTGGCTCAACCGCGTCTCGCCCAATTCCACGGGATGAAGTGACCGCAGCGTCAAGTCAGGACGAGACGTATGCGGCCCGCGCCATAACGGATGCTGGCCGGGCAAAGAGGACAAGCGTCCCCGCCGTACGGCCTCGTACGGCGGGGACGGGACGTCAGTCTTCGCGCTTGCCCTTGTCCTCGGCCGGCGGCTCGGGCTCGCTCAGGATGTCACCGAAGTCCGGCTCGATGAACGCCGGGGTGATGCCCGGAACGTCCACCACCAGCTCCAGCTCGGGCTGGGCTTCGGCCTTCGCGGCCTCCGCCTCGGCTCCAGCGGCGGTCTCCGGCTCCACCGCCGCCTCGGGCTCGGGCTCGGGCTCGGGCTCGGGCTCGGGAGATACGGGAGCCTCCGCGGCGGCGCTGGACGCGGCTGTGTCGTCTGCTGCGGGAACGTCCGCAGCAGGGCCGTCCAGGAGGTCGCCGACCTCGGGGAACGCGGCGGCGTCGTCCGCCTCCTCGTCCGCCTCCTCAACGTGTGCGGCGTCGTCGAAGTCTTCCTCGACGTCCTCGATGACGGCACCCGTCAGCTCGGCGTAGCGTTCGGCGGCGTCGGTCTCGCCGTCCTCGTCGAACGCCATCGCCCGGGCGAACCAGTCAGTGGCCGCCTCCTGGTGCCCGGCGTCGGCAAGCGCGTCGGCGTACGCGAACGCCAGCCGCGCCGACCACGGCTTCGGCTGCGGGTCACGCAGCTCGGCCACCCGCTGCAGCGTGATGACCGCGGCGTCGAACTGCCCGAGGTCACGGCGGGCACCGGACTCGACGATGGACAGCTCGATGCGTTCCGGCCGCTCAAGACGCTCGGCTTCGGGCGAGCGGACGAGGTCGAGGGCGCGCTCAGGACGTCCGAGACCGCGCTCGCAGTCGGCCATCACCGGCAGGTACGCGTCGGAGCCCGTCAACCTCCTGGCGGCGCGCAAGTCGCTGAGTGCCTCCGAGAAGTGCCCGGCCCGGTACGCGACGATGCCCGCAGCCTCCCGCACCACGCCGATGCGCGCGGCGAACCTCCGAGCGACCTTGGTGTGCTCGTGCGCACGGTCGGGGTCGTCGTCACCGAGCGCACGTTCGGCCGCGACCAGATGCCTGCCTACCAGCTCGGCCAGGTCGCCGGGCAGGGAGCGCAGCTCCTCGCGGACCTCCTTGTCGAGCTCGTCGGCGGTGATGTCAGGCGCGACGTCGGGCAGGCGCTCGCGCTGAGGAGCGCCCTCGTCATCGCGACGTCCGTACCTGGCGCGGGTGCCCTCGGGACGCTGCTCGCGCTCGCGCGAGAACGGCCGCGACCTGTCATCGCCCTCGCGACGCGGGCCACCGTAACCGCCCTCACGACGCGGACCGCGATCGTCCCGATCACGGTACGGCCTGCGCTCGTCGCCGTCCCGGCGGGGACCCCGGTCATCCCGGAATCCACCCTCACGCCGAGGACCTCCGTAACCGCCTTCGCGACGCGGACCGCGGTCGTCCCCGTAACCGCCTTCACGACGGGGACCACGATCATCGCGACGCGGGCCAAAGCCGCCCTCACGACGCGGGCCACGATCGTCCCGGTCACGGAACGGACGACGCTCGTCATCACGACGCGGACCACCAGACCCGCCCTCACGACGCGGACCGCGATCGTCTCGGTAACCGCCCTCGCGACGCGGACCACGATCGTCTCCGTATCCGCCTTCACGGCGCGGACCACGATCATCGCGATCCCGGAACGGACGACGCTCGTCATCACGACGCGGACCACCGTAGCCGCCCTCACGACGCGGGCCACGATCGTCCCGGTCACGGAACGAACGACGCTCGTCATCACGACGCGGACCACCAGACCCGCCCTCACGACGCGGACCACCAGACCCGCCCTCACGACGCGGACCACGATCGTCTCGGTAGCCACCTTCGCGACGCGGACCACGATCGTCTCCGAATCCGCCTTCACGGCGCGGACCACGATCATCGCGATCCCGGAACGGACGACGCTCGTCATCACGACGCGGACCACCGTAGCCGCCCTCACGACGCGGACCACGATCGTCCCGGTCACGGAACGGACGACGCTCATCATCACGACGCGGACCGCCGAAGCCGCCCTCACGACGCGGACCACGATCGTCCCGGTCACGGAACGGACGACGCTCATCATCACGACGCGGACCGCCAGACCCGCCCTCGCGACGCGGCCCGCGGTCCTCGCGGTATCCGCCTTCACGGCGCGGACCGCGGTCGTCACGGCCGCGGAAACCGAGGGCTCGGTCGCGGTCCTGGTACGTGCGACGGTCGTCGCCTCGCGAAGAATCATCCCGCCGCGGGCCACGGTCGTCACGGAAACCGCCTTCACGGCGCGGACCGCGGTCGTCACGGTAGCCGCCCCCGGACCCACGATCGTCGCGCCCCCGGTATCCGGAGCGCTCGCCGGCGCCTCGGTCGCGGCCCTGGTAAGGCTGGCGGTCGTCATCACGACGCGGCCCGCGATCGGACGAGCGTGGTCTGTCGTCGGAACGGAACGGACGCTCGCCCCTGCTGTCGCGCTCGTCGCGCCCGCGGGAGCCGTAGCCGCCGCCTCTGTTTCCGTCGTACGGGCGCTTGTCTCCGTTGTCGCCGCGGTCGCGCTGCCCGCCGTCCGGTCCGTTGTCTCTGTTCACTTCTGGTCCATTTCGTTGGCTCACTCAGCGGTCCCGTGCTCCAAACGACGGTCCACCGTGGCTGGTCGCCGCCCGCCCTCGGGCCTTACGCGACGAAGGCCACCCGTGGGTGGCCCGGCCCCTCCAGCCTAGCAAGCCGCAGAACGTCCCCGGGCCCACTGCTGGCCAGGTAAATCGGTCGCACTCTTCAGGGATCCTCGGAAGACTGCACGACATGTCACTGCGCTTCCATGAAATCGCTGAGTCCGGGCACCGCGTGCTGAATCCCTTCACCGTCAACAAGCTGGATCTCCTGGGTCAGATCTGCCGCATTCGACCAGGCCTCCGCCACCTGGACCTCGCCTGCGGAAAGGGCGAACTCCTCGCCCGCTGGGCCGCCCAGCACGGCGTTGAGGGCACTGGCGTCGACATCAGCGACGTCTTCCTCGAAGCTGCGAGAAGGCGCGTCGAAGAGCTCGGTGTGGCCGATCAGGTGCGCTTCGTCAAAGCAGACGCCAGCGCCTACAAGGACGATCCGCAGCCGTACGACATCGTTTCGTGCATCGGCGCGACCTGGATCGGCGGCGGCCTCACCGGCACCCTGGATCTCATGCGAGGCCACCTACGGCCCGACGGGATCGCGATAGTGGGTGAGTGCTTCTGGACCAGCCCTCCGCCCACTGAAGCATATGAGTCACTTGGCGTCTCCGAAGACGCATGCGTCTCACTTGCCAGGACGGCGGAGCGGTTCGAAGCCGCAGGTTTCGAACTCCTGGAAATGGTTCTCGCAGACCAGGACGACTGGGACAGATACGTCGCCGGCCAGTGGTGGACGCTCAGCGACTGGCTCCGCGACAACCCGGCAGACCCGGATGCGCAGCAACTCCGCGAATTCCTGACGCGCGCCCGCCGCTCCCACCTGGAATACGGCAGACAGTACCTAGGCTGGGGCACCTTCGTCGTGCGTCCGTGTACGCCAGTTCAACCAGAGTGACAGGGAGACCTCCGCGAATGCCCCCTCCCCACGAACGCCACAAGAGAGGGGACCACACAAGACAAGAGGGCTTCCGACACCAGAAAGAACAACCAGAGAAGACCACCGGAAAGAACCGGCACCCCTTCAACACCAGAACCAGCAACTCCCGGAACCAGCAACAACCCATCTCACGCAACACGCAAGAACAAAAGATTTCACCGCACAAAAACGGAAAGGGCGGGAAGAGAACCCCTCAACAGGGGATCTCTTCCCGCCCTCACCCAACAATTGTCCGGCGGTGACCTACTCTCCCACACCCTCCCGAGTGCAGTACCATCGGCGCTGGGAAGCTTAACTTCCGGGTTCGGAATGTAACCG
>NZ_JBEPDC010000063.1:0-4571 GCF_040300065.1 Nonomuraea sp. NPDC000554
AGATGAATGGCCACAAGCGAAGAGGAACAGGCCGTGTCCACCGTCACCGCAGGACCCTCCAACCCCAGCGTGTACGCCACCCGACCGGAGATGACAGAGCTGGAGTTGCCCGTTCCCAGGTAACCTTCGCTGCCTTCGGGCAATGGCCCCCGCCCCACCTCGTAGTCGTTGGCGAAGGCGCCGATGAAGACGCCCGTGGGGGTGCCGCGCAACGAACCTGGGTGGAGCCGGGCGCGCTCCAGAACCTCCCACGCGACCTCGAGCACCACCCGTTGCTGCGGGTCCATCGCCACAGCCTCACGCGGACCGATCCCGAAGAACGCCGGGTCGAACTCGTCGGCGCCATCGAGAAAGCCGCCCGCGCGCGCGTAGGTCGTCCCGCTGGTGTCCGGGTCCGGGTCATACAAGGCTTCCAGGTCCCAGCCCCGGTCCTTCGGGAACGGAACGATGCCCTGCTCGCGGTTCAGCACCAAGTTCCACAAGTCCTCTGGCGAGTTCACTCCGCCGGGGTAGCGGCAGGCCATGCCCACGATCGCGATCGGCTCGCGCTCCTTTGTCTCAACGTCACGCAAACGTCGGTTGGCCTGCTGGAGATCTTCGGTCACTCGCCGGAGGTACGCGAGGAGCTTCTCTTCGTCAGCCATGCCAGTCCCGCCTTCCTAAGGGGTATCAGGTTTGCGTTTCGTGTGGACAACCGGTTGGGGACTTCACAGACCCTTGTCGATCAGTGAGAACAGCTCGTCCGCGCTTGCCGTACGCACAGTGCTTTCCTCGGCCGCTCCGGGTCGGCCTCCGCGCCACTCGTCCACGAGCCTCTGGAGGCGAACCGTGATCTCCGTCCGTCCCTCGACATCGGTGGAGACCTTGCCCATCAGCCGGCTCAGCTCGTCCAGGCTGTGCAGTACCTGCGATTCGACCGGCTCCTTCTTCGGCAGGATTTGGCTGCCCATGTACTCGGCGATGGCGACCGCGTTGGGGTAGTCGAAGATGAGCGTTGCCGGCAGTCGGAGCCCGGTGGCCCTGCTCAGCCGGTTGCGCAGCTCGACCGACGTCAGGGAGTCGAATCCGAGCTCGCTGAAGCTCCTGTCCGGATCCACATGAGCCTCGGATGCGTGTCCCAATACACCGGCTGCCTCGGAGCGCACCAGCGACACCAGCACGTGCTCCTGGTCGGCCGGGGACAACCCGGCCAGGCGCTTTTGCAGTGCTGATTCGCCGTCTGGGACGGGTCCGGCGTGTGCGGTGCGGCGTGTGGGGGTGTGGGCCAGGCCGCGCAGGATGGCCGGTATGCCGTCGTCGCGTTTGGCAAGGGTGCGGGTGTTGATGGGCAGCGGGAGCAGGAAGGGGTGCGGCATCGTCAGAGCGGCGTCGAGCAGTTGCATGCCTTCATCGGCGTCCATCGCGGTGAAACCTGAACGGATCAGCCGCTCAACATCGATATCGGCCATTTGGCGGGTCATGCCACCCGTGTCCGCCGACCACATTCCCCAGGCGAGGGATTGGGCGGGTAGGCCGGTGGCTTGCCGGTGGATGGCCAGGGCGTCGAGGAAGGCGTTGGCTGCGGAGTAGTTGCCTTGTCCGGCGCTGTCGAGAGTGCCGGCGGAGGAGGAGTAGAGGACGAACGCGGCCAGGTCGAGGTGGCGGGTGGCGTGGTGGAGGTGCCAGGCGGCGTCGGCTTTGGGCCGCAGCACCCGGTCGATCTTGTCGGGGGTGAGGGAGGTGATCACGCCGTCATCGAGCACGCCCGCGGTGTGGAAGAGCGCGGTCAGGGGGTGCTCGGCAGGGACACGCTCCAGGAGTGTGGTGACCTGGCCGGGGTCGGACAGGTCGCAGGCGACGATGTCGACGCTGGCGCCGGCGGCCTCCAGGTCGGTGCGGAGCTGGTCGGCGTCAGGTGCTTGCTCTCCTCTGCGGGAGGCGAGCAGCAGGTGTTTGACCTGGTGGTGCCCGGCCAGGTGGCGGGTCAGGATGGCGCCCAGTCCACCCGTGCCGCCCGTGACCAGAACCGTGCCCTCCCGGTCCATGGTGTGCGGGACGGCCAGCACGATCTTGCCGGTATGACGGGCCTGGGCCATGAACCGGAACGCCTGGCGCGCCTGCCGTACCGGCCAGCACCGCACCGGCAACGCCACCAACTCGCTTTGGGCAAACAGCTCCAGCAGACCGACCAGGATCTGACCGATACGCTCATGCCCGGCATCCATCAGGTCGAAGCTGCGGTAGCGCACGCCGGGGTGAGTGGTAGCCAGCTCTTCCGGCTCACGCAGGTCGGTTTTGCCCATCTCGATGAACCGGCCGTTCTCGGTGAGCAGGTCGAGGGAGGCGTCGGTGAACGGTCCGGCCAGCGAGTTGAGCACCACGTCCATGCGGGGGAAGGTGTGGGCGAAGTCCAGGTCGCGGGAGGAGGCGATGTGGTCGTCGGGGAGGCCGAGGGCGCGCAGGATGTGGTGTTTGCCTGGTGAGGCGGTCGTGAACACCTCCGCGCCGATATGGCGGGCGATCTGGATGGCGGCCATCCCCACCCCACCCGCGCCCGAATGGATCAGCACCCGTTCACCACGCGCGAGTCCGGCCAGATCCACCAGCCCATACCAGGCAGTCGCAAACGCACCCGGAACCGACGCCGCACGGGCAAAACCCCACCCAAACGGCATCCTCGCCACCATCCGCCGATCAGCCACCAAGCGAGGACCGAACGTCCCCTCCCCCAGGCCCATCACCCGATCCCCGACCTGCAGCCCCTCCACCTCAGGGCCGACCTCGGCCACCACACCGGCGAACTCGACGCCCATGGCCCCGGCCTCACCTGGGTACATGCCCAAGGAGTTGAGCACGTCCCGGAAGTTCAGCCCGGCGGCGCGGACCTGCACCCGCACCTCGCCCGGGGCCAGGTCCCGATCGGCTTCGGGCGCCGGTACCAGGCTCAGCCCGTCGATCGATCCCTTGACCGGGCAGTCCAACCGCCACCCACTCGCTCCCTCTGGGATGGAGAGATCGTCGCCGGACTCGGCTCGCGCCAGGCGTGGCACCAGCACCCGGCCGGCACGTACCGCCACCTGCGGCTCGTCCTCCATCCCCAGCAGTGAGGCCAGGGCGGTGAGCGATTCGGCCGCATTGTCGAGGTCTATCAGCAGGATCCGGCCCGGGTTCTCGGCCTGAGCCGAACGCACCAGCCCCGACACCGCCGCCCCCACCAAACCACCCACATCGGGATCGGTCTCGACGGTCACCGCACCCGTGGTGACCAGCACCAGCCGCATCTCAGCCAGCCGCTCATCAGCCAGCACCCCCACAACCCGATCCAGCTCAGAACGCAGGTGCTCCAGCGGCGCGTGCTCGTCCTCGCTGGTCACCAGGCGCATCACCACCGCGCCGGGGGCATCCTTTCCGGAGGCCAGCGCAGAATCCAGCGCCGCCACATCGGCATACTCCTCGATGCCGGCACCAGCCGACTCCACAGCCGCGACCAGGCCAGGCCACCGCTCACCCACCACCGCCACATCGGCCATCGGCAGACCCACCGGCTCACCCGCCAACGGCACCCAGTCCATTCGCCGCAGCGACGGCGATGATGTGGTCGCGGTCGGCTTTTGGTCGGCGAGCTCCCGCAGGATGAGCGAACCGATTGAGGCCACGGCCTGTCCTGCGGAGTCTCCTGCCTCCAGGGCCACCGCACCGTCGTCAGCGCGATGCAGACGTACCCGCAGGTGGCTGGCGGCGGAGGCGTGCAGTCGCACGTCGGTCCAGGCGAAGGGGAGAGTGATCTTCTTGTCGGCGGAGGCGTCCGCGTCGGAGAGTTGTTCAACCACGCCGATGGCGTGCAGTGCGGCGTCCAGCAACGCCGGGTGGAGGCCATAACGGCCGGCCTCGCCAACCTCCCGCTCGCCGAGCTCCACCTCGGCGAACACTTCACCGTCGCGCATCCAGGCCCGCTTGAGCCCCTGGAAGGCCGGCCCATAGCCGTACCCCGCAGCGGCCAGTGTCTCGTAATGGCCCGACACATCCACCGCCTGAGCCCCCGCCGGCGGCCACTGCCCCCAGTCGAAGCCCGCCGCATGGCCGCTGTCTGCCACGGCGACGATCCCGGAAGCATGGCGTGTCCACGGCCGCGCGCCGCTGCGCGCGTGCACCGTCACCTCACGCCGCCCGTCATCATCGGCGGCGGCCACAGCCACCTGAATGAGGATCGGTTCATCCCTCTCGATCACCAGCGGCGTCTCGAGTGTCAGCTCCTCCACCACCGGACAGCCGACCTGGTCGCCCCCACGAACCACCAACTCCACGAAGCCGGTGCCGGGGAACAGCACCTTCTGGCCCACCGCGTGGTCGGCCAGCCACGGATGTGTGGCGATCGAGATTCGCCCGGTCAGCACCACACCGCCCTGCTCAGGCAACTCCACCGCGGCGCCCAGCAGAGGGTGATCCGCCGAGGCCTGCCCCAGCCCATCTGCGTCTGCGGCGACCGATGCCGCTTTGAGCCAGTAGTGGTGGTGTTGGAAGGGGTAGGTGGGGAGGTTGGTGGTTTTGGCGTTGGTGTTGGTGAAGAGGTTGGTCCAGGTGATGGGGGTGCC
>NZ_JBEPDC010000064.1:0-3907 GCF_040300065.1 Nonomuraea sp. NPDC000554
GCCCAGGGGTCGATGGCGCGGTAGACGAACGCGCCGTCGACCAGGATGACGGGCGGCCCCTGACCCACCTTCTCGAACGCTATGGTGGTGCCGTCGCTCGACGTGACTGTGTGCATGAAGTAAGCCTCTTTCACCAATTCGGTACCAACCGTCGGCGAACTAGATTGTCCGGCCGGGGTTGGCGCCGCATCTTCCAGATTGCTGTCATGTGACTGTCACTCAGCTGAGTGGTCGCAACGTGTTGCAGTCGATCTTGCCAGACGGCGTCTCCGGCAGTGCGTCCACGAACCGGATGTCCCGCGGGTTCTTGTGCGGGATCTTCACCTACTGCTGACTCGGCCGGGGGAAACGGGTCAGCCCGTCCGGTGTGGTGCAGCCGATCAAGCGCACGCTACCACGGCAGGCTGGGCGGCGAGGCGGGTTTCGATCGCCCTCGGCGCGACGGCCGCGGTTCAGCGACGCGATGCCGTAACGGCGCGGCCGGTGGTCACGGGGAGCGTGCGCAGGCCACGGATCACCCACCGGTCGCGATAGGTCGCCGTGTCCGCGAGCATGATCTGGGGAAAGCGACGGGCCAGCATGGGCAGGGCGGTCTGGGCCTCCAACCGGGCCAGGGCCGCGCCCAGACAGAAATGAACGCCACCGCCGAAACTCAACGGTTGACTGTTGGCGCGGTCGGGGTCGAACCGGTTGGGGTCGGGATAGCGACGGGGGTCACGATTGCCCGCGGCGAGCAGGACGACAACCCGGGAGCCGGCCGGAATGTGCTGGTCGAACAGGGTCACATCAGCGGCGGCCCAGCGGCTGGTGACGTGCACCGGCGGCGCGAAGCGCAGGACCTCCTCCACGTACGCCGCCGCGAACGGCTGCTGGGTGCGCAGGCGGGCGGCGTAGTGCGGATTGCCGATGGCCATCAGCGCGCCGTCGCCGATGAGAAACGCCGTCGTCTCGAAGCCGGCGGTGAGCAGCAGCATCATGTTGCCGATCAGCTCGTCGTGGCTGAGCTTGGCGGCGTCGTGCAGACGCACGAGCGCGCTGACGATGTCGGCCGCCGGACAACCGCGCTTGCGCGTGATCACGTCGCCGAAGTGGTCGGCAAGCTCGTCCATGGCGGCGTCGGCGGTGGCCAGGGCGGCCGGGTCGGTGAAGCCGTCGGTCGACACCGCGATCGCCGACGCGATGTCGCGGAACCACACCTGACGGTCCGCGTCGAAGCCGAGCATGGCGCTGACCACGGCGATGGGCAGCCGGGACGCGAACTCGTCCATGAGGTTCACCGGGGACCCGTCGGCGCCGAGATCGGCGATCCGGTCCAGCAGCCGCGTGGTCATGTCCTCGATCACCGGGCGCATCCGGGCCACCTGCTGCGGCGTGAAGTCGGCGTTGACCATGCCGCGCTGGCGGGTGTGCTTCGGCGGGTTGCTGTAGAGCATGGAGTCGGTGAACGCGCACACCGACGAATGCGAGCGCCAGTCCGGATACACCCGGTCGAACGCGGTGCCGTCCTGCACCTGGAGGGCCGGCTCCCGCAGCACCCGCGTGCATTCGCGGTAGCCGACCGCGACCAGGCTGCCCTTCTTCACGGGCACCAGGTTGCCGTGCGCCCGGATCGCGTCGTAGTACGGATACGGGTCCTGCCGGCCTTCCCTGGTGCCCAGCGCCTCGAACGCGGCGCGCGGATCCATGCTCACGCCACTCGCAGCTCGATGATCGCCGACGGGCCGGCCTGGTGCACCGCGGTGCGCCGCAGCCCTGCGCGTTCGGCGAGTGCGGTGAACTCGGCGACGCCGCGCTCGCGGGCCTTGTACAGGCACAGCATGCGCAGGTCCATCCCGGTGTGCTTCTCCTCGCCCTCGCCGATCGACTCGATCACCAGCACCCGCCCGGTCGCGCCGGCGGCCTCCGCGCAGCGGCGCAGGATCGCGGTCGCCGGGTCGTCGTCCCAGTCGTGCAGGATCAGCGACAGCAGGTAGGCGTCGGCGCCCGGCGGCAGGGGGTCGAAGAAGCTGCCGGCGACGGTGTCGGCGCGGCCGTCGAGGCCGGCGTCGGCGAACGCCTTCTGGGCGGTCCGCGTCGCCTCGGGCAGGTCGACCACCGTGCCACGCAGTGCGGGGTTCGCGGTCAGGATCGCGGCCAGCAGGGAACCGTCACCGCCGCCGACGTCCACGATGTGATCGAGCGCGGCCCAGCCGAAGCCGGCCACGACGCCGGGGGCGCGCGCGGCCACGTCGGCGCCGAGCAGGGCGTTGAACGAGGCCGTACGCGCCGGGTCGGCGGCCAGGGCCTCCCAGTACGGCTGGCCGTAGCGCTTCGGGAACGCCGCCTCGCCGGTGCGGATGCTGTGCAGCAGCTCCACGAAGGACAGTTCGCCCCAGCCCATCCCGTCGATGTCGAACCAGGCGCGCACGCCGGACGGGTGGTCCTCGCACAGCGGCCGGCCGAGCGGGGTGAGGGTGTACCGGCCGGCCTCGTCGCGCTCGAACACCCCGCGCACGGTCAGGTAGCGCAGTAACCGCTCCAGCGCGTCCGCGTCGGCGCCGCACGCCTGTGCCAGTTCCGCCACCGTCTGCCGGCCCGCGACGATGTGGTCGGCGACGCGCAGCGTGGCCGCCACCCGTACCGCCATCGGCGTGCCCAGCCCGGCCATCGACCACAGTTGCGCGGCCGTTCCGTCCAGATCGCCTATCATGCCAGCCTCCTCGGCCTCGGGAAACGCGGGAGCAATTCTTGGGGACTGTGCCCGCCGGCTCATCTCCGATCGTGCGGGATGCGCTGGTCGGGAACGCGACGAGCCGGTGGAGCCGTCGCTCGTGGACAGCGCTGTCGGCTCGCGTCGATCGGTTGCGGTAAGGCCCTCGGGGCGTCGCCCCGGCGGTCGAGGCGGCGAGCGCCCACAGCACGTGCGCCTTGCCGCAGAGTCGCCACTCGCGGCAACGGCATGGACGGAGTGGCCTCGACTCCTTGGTGGAAAGGGATCGAGGCCACTGCGTTCCGGACCACGGCCGAACGGGCGTGTGACGTCGCCTCGAAGAAGTCGCGGACGACGGCGGACCGTTACCAGGCCCGAACCGGCGTCCAGAGGTTCCGGTCAGCCGGGTTTGCGCTCGACGACGAGAACGGGGATGTCCCGGGTCGTCATGGACTTGTACCTGTCGAGTCGCCGGTTGGACGCGACCAGCCCCGCCCACAGCCTGTCGCGCTCCGCGCCGTCGACCTCCGCGGCGGTCGCCTCGTAGGTGTCGGTCCCGATCTCGACCGTGAGGTCGGGGTTGGCGAGGACGTTGTAGTACCACCCGGGATTCTTGCCGCGACCGACGTTCGTGGCGGCGATGACGAGGCGGGCGTCGTCGTTGATGTAGGACAGCGGGCTTACCCGGTCCTCACCGCTCTTCCTTCCCTTTGTGGTGATCAGCAGGAGGGGAAGGCCCTCGAATGCGCCGCCCACTATTCCGTCGTTGGCGCGGAACTCGTCAATGATCTTCTGGTTGTACGCTATGAGCTCTAAGTCTTCGCTGCTTGTCATTTCTCACCATCCTGGTCTAAAGGTTCTGGTCCAAGACCACTTTATGACTCGCTGCATAATGCCTCAAGCTCCTATGTGCAGTGGCAAACCTCCTGCTTTATCGGCCGCTCTTTGACGAGTTCGCAGATGCGCAACTGATTGGCCGGCCTGTCCAGGCGCGATCCCGAACAATTTTGAGCGCTTTACTTCTTGGCGGAATTCGGGCCCGGATCGCATGGCACGGTTCCGTGCCGCCCGCACCGGCCCAGTGGCCGGCGCGGGCCGCGTGCCGGGGTCAGCCGGCGAAGTGCTTGTCCACGATCGGGGCGAGGACGTTGGCGGCGATCTCGTGGGTCTGGCCTTCGATGTCGCGGACCTCGGTGGTGCTGGGCAGCACGTCGTTGA
>NZ_JBEPDC010000065.1:0-3406 GCF_040300065.1 Nonomuraea sp. NPDC000554
GCCATGCGAAGCTCGCAGGAGCTGACTTCCTCAGCTATCCCCGGCCAGGCGATTCCATCGTTGATGGATAGCTAGGGCTGCCAGCTGCGACCTGGGGAAATAGGGTAGATCACGTTATCGTGCCCGACCTATTCGCCATGTTCGAGCCGTAACCTCCAGCTGGCGCGGGCTGGACAGGAATCCGCGCACCGCCTCGGGTTCCAGCTGGGCCGCCCTCGGCGCGGACCACACCGTCTCGTTGTGTACACAAATGAGCGGCGTTCATGATCATGTGGTGCTAAGGAGCCCTTTGGGCGGTCGTGGTCGCCAGGCCGGCGGGGGTCCCGATGTCTTGAAGGTCCCCACCGGTCCTGGGCTGTTAGCCGGTTAGGGGCTGGGGATCTTTCGGCAGCCTTGACCGTTGACCCACAGGCTGCTTTCGGCCCAGCCGGTCGCGCAATGGTAGGCGGCCCTGCTTCTGCGGTCAATGATGGCGAAGTCGGACTGCGGACCCCAATGGCTGGTCTCGCAGTCGCGCCCGAAAACGGTGGGCAGATCCGCGGTCACCTCGGCGCAGACGATGGCCTCGCCCGCCCGTATCGTCGGCGCGTTGTGCAGGGTGGTGGTGGCAGCGGCCGCCGGGGCGGCGGTGGCGAGGGCAGCCATGAACGCGCCGACCACCAGAGCTTTCCTAGCTACCCGGCATGTCCGCCTTGTTGTTCTCATGTCTTTCTCCCTTTGGTGTGACTGGGCGCCAAGCGTATACGTAGAGTAGTCGTGCGAATGCTTTCCGTAGCGAGATGGTGTTGTTTTTGTGTCCCGGTCACCTACTGTGACCAGGGACAACACTCCTCCTTGGGGCTGGTCGCACGGACCCGAGCGGAGGGCCCTCGAGCGGGAGATGCGCGTGATGGCGTGGCAGGTCCAGGCCGAGGACGCGGAGCGTGCGGATGCTGAGGAGCGCAGGCGCGCGGAGTCGTTGGTGCGGGCGCGGGCTCGCTGTGCCGAAGCGCGATAGTTGTCACCGCAGGCGGCTGCTGGCCTGACCCTCCGGACGCATCGGTGCACGGTAGTGCGACACCCAGCCATAGATGGCGGTTCCCAGGTCTATCTGGCGGATGATCAAGGTGTGTGGCGCTGTAATGGGGGAGGCTCGGTGGACGTGTACGCAGTCCCGTGAGCGACGTGACAGCGGCGGCATCAGCGTGGCACCTGTGCGCCGCCGTTGACACGCCCCTGCTCTTTCGCCTGAGGCGCTGGCGACCTAGGGTGTGTTACCCGTCTCACCTGCCAGGCTTAGTACCCGCTGGAGGTCTAATGGCCGATCATCGGCCCTTATCGACTGATGGAGCGGCGCTGCCGCCGCGTCCGCCCGCATCGGCATCGGACGAGCCTGGACGTCTGCGGCGCTGGTGGCTGGTTGCGGTGGTCGTGGTCGTCGCGGCGGGCTTCTTCATGGTTGCATGGTCGCCGGATTCGGCTCCTTCGTTCCGGCCGTTGGGCAAGCCGATCGTCGGCGGCACCGAGTGGGCTGGGGCCGTGGCGCTTACGGAGTTGAACGGCGAACGGTCGCCGTCGTCTCGCACGGTAACCAGGCATAGGTGTGGGATCTGGCCGCCGGGAAGAGCCTCGGTAGGCCGTCGGGGACGACGACGGATCGATCAGCGCCCTGGCGGTCGGGCAGATGAACGGTAGGCAGATCCTCGTCAGCGGTGGCGGCGGCGACCTCGTTCAGGTGTGGGATCTGACTGCGGGCAAACAGATCGGCGCTTCGTTGGGGCGGGCTCGTCGATCGCACTCGGCCAGTTGAGCGGGAAGACGATCGCACTCTCCGGAGATCAGCTCGGCCGAGTGGGGGTATGGGACCTGGCGGCGGAACGACTGCCGGGCACTCTGCTCGTCGGCCACCGCCGGGCCGTCTACGCGGTGGCGCTGGGGCAACTCGACAGCAAGACGATCGCGGTCTCGGGCGGCAACGACGGCACCGTTCGAGTATGGGACTTGACCGTTGGCAAACAGTTGGGAAACGAGCTCACCGGTCACACCGACTACGTCTTCTTGGTAGCGATCGGACAGCTCAACGGTAGAACGATTGCGGTGTCGGGGAGTAAGGACGGCACTGTGCGGGTGTGGGATCTGGCGGCGGGCAAGCAACTGGGCGAGCCGCTGACCGGTCACACCGGCGAAGTCCGCTCGGTCGCGGTCGGGCGGCTGGGTGGCGAAACGATCGCGATTTCCGCCGGCGGCGACGACGGTACCGTGCGGCTCTGGGGGCTGGGGTCCGCGACAGTGTCGTCCGGCGGGTGAGGCTCTCGTCTGGCAGTGGATGCAGATCACTGGCAGCCTACGGGGAGCACTACGCGGCCGTTGACAGCCATCACGCCGCCTTACGCGCGCTGATGTGCACCACGGCCACCGCTCACGACCCGCCGCCGGAGCCACCAAGCTTCCGGCCGAGGCGATCCTTGAGGTGCCTCATCAAGATCGTGTACGCAGCCGCCAAGAAGACCTGGGGAATCCCGCCAACAAATCCTGGGAACCCCACAATTCCGCAGATCGGCCGGCTCACAGCCGCCATTCACAGCTGGGGGTCGCAGGTAGTTGTCACCAACCGGCGCGCTACTTGTCGCCAGCGCCAACAGCCAACCGCGTGAGCCGCAGCTCGATTGGCTGTCACCGCCGGTGCGGGGCGTGTCAGTCTCCGACGAACCACAGATAGCGGTGTGGTGCCTCTTGGGCGAAGCTGCACAGCTCGCGGAGGGCTTCGGCGAAGGCGTCGGTGATCAGTCCTGCGGGGAGTCGTGGTAGTTCGTCCAGCAGGGTATCGATCTGCCGATGATTGAAGATCGTGTCGCCATATGGGATCAGATGGCCGAACATCGGAAACTGGGCCCGGTCGAGGTTGGCCAATGCATCGCTCCAAGGGAGGCCGTGTTTGGTCCTCGCCATGCCCTCGGGCCCATCGCCACGAATCTGAAGGTTGATCATCGAGCAAGGACAGAGCTGCGGTTACAGGAAGCCTGCCTTTGTGACAACTACTGCGCTTCGGCTCAGCGGAGTGTGCCGCACGGTAGGGCGACATTTTCGGACAAATCTACGTAGTAAAGGAGGGGCGGGGCTGGGTGTTGGAGCGAGGATTGCGGGGTTGTAGCGTCCGGCTAGCAGTGGCATCTTCCGCGTGATCTTGGCATCTCCACGGCATCTGTGTCCGGCGGATGCATTGATCCTTGGCGATCCGTGATCAGGTCCGAGGTGGCGTCACCCCGGGACGCCGCCGAAGCTGATCTCATTGCCTTCCGCGTCCCGGTAGGTCACCTTGGTCACGCCACCGCCGTACGTCTCGCGCTTGGCGGGCTCGATGCCCCGCCGGGCGATCTCGACGACCCGGTCGTCCAGGTCGTCGACGAACGACAGCACCAGGGCGTTC
>NZ_JBEPDC010000066.1:0-3187 GCF_040300065.1 Nonomuraea sp. NPDC000554
AGCTGGCAGCCCTAGCTATCCATCAACGATGGAATCGCCTGGCCGGGGATAGCTGAGGAAGTCAGCTCCTGCGAGCTTCGCATGGCGCATGGCGGTGATCGGGTGAATGCCGAGGGCTTGAGCGAGCACGGAGGGTGGGGCTTCGCGGACGAGTTGGAGCCAGGTCCCACTTCGTGCCGCAAGTGGCGGGAGTCCTTCTCTGCTGAGCCGAGTGGCGATCATCTGTGGTGTGATCGGTTGGCGGGGCATGCCGCCGGGGAACAGCCACGGGGAGTCGGGGTTGGCGGCGGTGTTCATGTGTGGGCGGTTGCCGAGGTAGGCGCGCAGCAGTGTCGCGAAGGGCTCCGGAACGGGGATCCACTCCCGGCTCAAGCGCAGTTCGACGCTCTCGGCTGTCACTTTGACGTGATCCATGCGCATGCGCGCGATGCGCTGGATGGGCTGGCCGAACAGCAGGATGAGGCATCCCGCGATCCGATGATCAGCGGGCATGGTCTCGTGAAGAAGCAGCATGCGTAGGAGGTCGAGTCGGCGGCCCTCCTCTATGTGAGGGCTGCCGCGATAGTTCCGCGTGGGGATCTTGATGCCTTTGATGAGGCGCTGGCGCACTGCCCAGCAGAGGAAGCTGTCGATCTGCTGGCGTGTGGTCGGGCCGGCAGAGAGCCACGAGTCGATGTCGTGCTGCGAGCACGCCCAGATGTGGCGTCCTCGCTCCTGGAGCCAGTGGAGGAAGCTGGTAGCGACCGTTGTCGACTGCTTGGCATGCAGGAAGGCGTTCTGGGTGACCGGCGCCTTGGCAGCTTGAGCTCGTAGGCGCCGGAGATGATGCCATCGTCCGAACTGCTCTATGACCTGTCGCTGTTCGATGTCCTGCAGGTCGGCAAGCTTTGTCGCGAGCCATCGCTCGTAACCGGCGACGTAGCGGTCCCGGAAGGGCAATACCGCGTGTTCGATGAGGAGTTCGCGGACGTACTCGACTGTCTGAGACTTGGGCAGTGCATCGAATGCGGCATGATTCAGCGGCAGGTCGCCGTTGCCGAGTGAGCTGAGCAGGGTGGCGACCTTGGGGTTCGTCCGGATCCAGGTGACTCCGCTGTTGGGGCGCTGCATCCCGGCCAGGGCAGTGGCCAGCGGTATGAGTTCAGGGCGAACTACGCTGTCGGGTCCGGCGAGCAGGCTGGTGATGAGGGTTTTCAGTTCGCAGGCCCAGCAGGTGTTCTTCTTGGCCAGCCACGCCTCGATGCCGCACTGGTGGCAGGTGAGATCGAGCGGGATGTGGCTGCAGCTGAGACATGTGGGCTGACCAGCATCGTTCCTCCCCGGCGTCATCCCCTGATGTCCGCAGTCGGCGCAGGTGCCGACGCGGCGTTTGGCAGCCTGGTAGCAATACATGCAGATCGGACCCTCGGGCCAGTTGGCGGCGGTGAGGTGGTGTTCGCCGCAGCGAGCGCAGGCGCGGTACTTGTCTGGGTCGGGCGCTGCGCGTGGCCGGGGTTTCCGGGGGCGACTCATGCCTCGTCATCCAGGATGCGGGCCCGTTCTGGGCGGATATCGCGGGTGAGTTTAACCACGACCTGTTCCCCGGCGGCCTTCTTGCGGACGACCGTTTCGCTGTAAGGCTCGATCAGGTTGGCCGGGGTGCAGTCGAAGATGTCGCAGAGCGCGATGAGGGTGCGCATCGACAGACGCTCGGGTTTGTCGGTAACCAGCCGGTAGACCTGCGCCGAGGACAAGCTCACGCCGCGGTCGCGCAGCAGAGGGATCAGATCGGTTGTCTTCCACATGTCATGGGCGGCCATGAGCTGCCGCAGATGCCAGTGAAAGTTCAGGCGTCTGGTCACGATGGGCCTCCTTGGCCTGGACGGTTGAGGGCCCGGCTGATGGTCCGGTCGAGCGCCTGGCGCAGGACGCGGTTGCGGAAGTCCGACGACACCGAGGTGTAAAGCGCGGTCGTCGACGCATGAGAGTGTCCGACCTGGAACTGGACGAACAACGGGTCGTAGCCCCCCTCGAGGAGGTGGGTGACGTAGGAGTGGCGCAGACAGTGCAGGCCGATCTCCGGCGGCAGGCCCACCGCTTCGCGGTACTCGGCGAACCTGGCGCCAAGCGGATCCAACTGCAGGCGGGCAGAGCGCTCGCTCGGCCAGAGGGCCGAGCTGGCCCTGGCCGTCTCGAAGAGGTCGCGAAACTCGTCCACCCATTGGTCGATGACCCGGGTCGACCACGGAAAGACGGTCAGAACGCTGCGCCGCTTGGGCGGACTTCCTCTGCTCGCCTTGCCCCAGCGGACGTAGACGACGCCGCGTTCACCGAATTCCGAGGCTTGTGGGTTTGGCCCGAAGTCCTCCAAGTCGAGCATGATGACCTCACGACGGCGAAGACCCCAGGCGTAGGCGGTCTTGAACGCCGCGCTATCTCGCAGCGCCGACAACCAGCCCTTGCGTCCCAGCTTGCGGGCTTCGGCCACCCGCTCGTCGGCGTAGTCGAAGAATCGCTGCAGTTCACGCTTGGTGAGAGCTCTCCGGCCTGGGCGGCCTTCGTACTCCACGACGTGCGCCGTGGTGTTCCACTCGAAACAGATCTGACTCGGATGCGAGCCGAACAGTCGCTCACACACGCCAGTCCACTGGTAGCGGGGATCGGCGACGTAGTCCAGGAACAACCGTAGGTGGCACTGGTAGCCACGAACCGTAGACCAGGCCAGATGCCGGCCATCTCGTGTCCGGAGCTCCGCCGTGAAGTCTTCAAGATCATGCGGCTGCCATGCCCATGGCCATTCTCCGGTGAACCGCTGGAAGCGCCGTACCAGGCCAACCCGGTCCCGGATGGTAGCCATGTTGAGATTCCGGCTGAGCTGCTGAGTCTCCCAGCCGCTCAGCATGGACTCGAATACCTGCTCATCCGGCCTTAGCAGAGGCGAGGCTCCTGCGATGAGGAGATGTGGAGCAGTGCCAGGAATCTCTCGTCTGTCGGCCACGAAGCCTCCCAGGCCTCAGGAGTAACGCCGATGGAATCATTCATCAGACGAAAGATCCCTCGCAGCCGTACAGATGAAGACCCCTGCCAAAGGTTTCAGGCACGACACGACTGCGGACCCGATGCACACCTCCACCAGCACTCCAGCTGCACATCACCACTCCGCGCGCACTCCGATGAGTCGTCGCATCAAATGCAACTCATCGGGGTT
>NZ_JBEPDC010000067.1:0-2555 GCF_040300065.1 Nonomuraea sp. NPDC000554
CAGGACGGCGGAGATCGGGGCGGCGGTGTCGAACTTCTGCATCGTGTGCTCCTTGTGCTGCGTTGTTTCGATCGTGCGAGACCCGTCCCGGCGTGTCGCTCATGGGCTTCCATGAGCGACGCACGAGGGTCGGGTCGGCCCAGTTCGCAGCCCGGAGGCCGCGATCGCTGAACCGTTCATGGCGTCTACCATCGCCGACCGCTCTGACACCGGGCTGTCGCCGTCCTGACACCGCCGCTGATGCACTGATCACTTGAGCCCAAGACCGTTACACGAACGCGCGGACGCCTGCGCAGATCCACCCCGCGGTGCTCTTTCGCCGTCTTCCGGTTGTTCCGGGGCCTTTGGTGGCTCAGGCGAAATCAGTTGGCGGGCCTGCCGAACCAGCGGGAGAGGTGGTCGTCCAGGTCCTGCTGATCGTCGCCGATCCAGGCGACGTGGCCGTCGGGG
The DNA here is from genome assembly GCF_040300065.1 of Nonomuraea sp. NPDC000554. Taxonomy (NCBI): domain Bacteria; kingdom Bacillati; phylum Actinomycetota; class Actinomycetes; order Streptosporangiales; family Streptosporangiaceae; genus Nonomuraea; species Nonomuraea sp. NPDC000554. The sequence goes on from NZ_JBEPDC010000067.1 coordinate 451, forward strand.
CGTAGCAGGACGCACGGAACATCCAGTACCGCAGTGGGATCCGCGAGATAGTCGACCCGGTCTGACCAGCCGCCGACGGTCAGGCGTTCGGTGCGGTCCAGCAGCAGGCCGCGGCCGCGACGCAGCAGACCGTAGAGGTGGCCCTGTTTCACGTCGATGTCGCGCAGGCGGCGGCCGAGCAGGTCGGGGCCTTCGCCGAAGTCGTAGCGGATGCCGATCGCGGTGATCTTCTCGATCAGATAGCGGTTCACCTCGTCGAAGTCCATCAGTTCGGTGAGCAGCCTGCGCACGGCCCGCGGGCCCGGTTCGGTCGACAGCAGTTCCATCTGGGCGCGGGTGTTGTCCAGCACGTCCTCGGCGACCGGATGACGTTCGGCCTGGTAGGTGTCCAGCAGTGTTTCCGGTGCCCAGCCGCGGATCTGTGCGGCCAGTTTCCAGCCGAGGTTGAACGCGTCCTGGACGCCCAGGTTGAGGCCCTGTCCGCCGGTGGGTGGATGGATGTGTGCCGCATCGCCGGCCAGCAGCACCCGCCCGACCCGATAACGTTCGGCCAGCCGGGTGGCATCCCCGAAACGGGACAACCAGCGCGGGGAGTGCACGCCGAAATCGGTTCCGGCGATGGTGCGCAGCGCTTGTTTGAAATCCTCGAGGGTGGGCGGTTCCGCGCGATCGCTGACTCCCGCGGCGGGGACGACGACGCTGTAGACCCCTTCGCCGAAGGGCCTGAGCCAGAAGGGCTGATGGGTCTCGTGGATTTCGGTCACCTTGGCGGTGATCTCCTCCTGCGGCACACCCACTTCCATCTCGCCCATCAGCGTCTCGGTCCGCGAGGGCTCGCCGGGGAAGCCCACGCCGAGCAGTTTGCGCACCGTACTGCGCCCGCCGTCACAGCCGACGAGATAGCGCGAACGCAGTTGTTCCCCGTCGGTCAGCTCGACGGTCACACCCTCGTCGTCCTGCTCGAAACCGGCCACCGCACAACCGTGCCGGACCTGCGCACCCAGTTCGATCGCATGCTCTTCGAGCAGGCGTTCGATGACCGGCTGCGGGATGCCCAGCAGATAGGCGTGCGCGGAATCCAGGCCCTTGGGCGCGGGTTTGTTGATGGCGGCGAAGAAACCGCCGGCCGGACGCTGTCTTCCATGCTGGAGAATGCGCTCCAGCAGTCCGCGCATTGCCATCAGCTCGAGACTGCGAATATGCAGACCGACTATGCGGACGAACGACTTGGGCTCGGTTTCCTTCTCCAGAACGAGTACCCGCACGTCGTGCAGCCGCAGTTCGGCAGCCAGCATCGCGCCAGTCGGCCCGCACCCGGCAATGATCACGTCGAACATGGGCGCGCGATCGGCGTCGGAGGCCGGCGACCGGAGTCCGGGGACGTCGCCCATGGTGAAGTCGCGCTCGTCCGTATCGTTCGACGGCGGCTCGGCGGGGAACTGCAGAGAGTCCATAGGTGTTGCCTTTCGGGAGTGCCTTGTTGTCGAGGCGCTCCCGGCGACACCTACGTCAATCGCCGGCCGTGACGGGAAGGGGGAGCACCCACATCGCTACAGCGTTCATGGGTCTCACCTCCTCGGGCGGTGTCACGGTCAACTGCAAGCTACAAGTCCGAGCATCATCCCGTCCAATCCTTTCCCAGCCACGTGATCACGACTCCCAACGGGCCCGTGCGGTTGCAGGGCGAATCCGGCGTGGCGGCCCGGCTGGTCCCGGTCACGGCCGACGGTCTGATCCGCAAAGCCGGGCACCCGTGAGGTTGCATGCGGTCATACCGGGCCCGAGCAGCCACAGGACTCTGCCCTACTGCCCTGCAAGGACGGTCAGCGATTAAAAATCTACATTGTAAAGGCGGTGGACTTGGGCAAACTTCTCACACCGAACCTCACAAACCAAACAGTCACCAACCCCCAGCCGCCGCGGCGATCGCCCTGCGCGGGAGGCGTCAAACCGCCCTCTGCTGCGGTAGCTGAAGACTGTTGTGGTGAGCGACGAGGGAAAAGGCGTCAATGAGGTGATCTCGTGCGCCCAGCAGAACGGAGGTGAAGCCGTGATGTAGCGGCTGATCGTCTGTGCGTAAGCTCGTCGTCGCTTGCCGGTGGAAG
>NZ_JBEPDC010000068.1:0-2372 GCF_040300065.1 Nonomuraea sp. NPDC000554
GAACCCCGAGAGGGGAGTGAAATAGCACCTGAAACCGTGTGCCTACAAGAAGTTCGAGCCCGTTAATGGGTGAGAGCGTGCCTTTTGTAGAATGAACCGGCGAGTTACGTTATGATGCGAGGTTAAGTTGAAGAGACGGAGCCGTAGGGAAACCGAGTCTGAATAGGGCGACTTAGTATCATGATGTAGACCCGAAACCTAGTGACCTATCCATGAGCAGGGTGAAGGTGTGGTAAGACGCACTGGAGGCCCGAACCAGGACACGTTGAAAAGTGTTTGGATGACTTGTGGATAGCGGAGAAATTCCAAACGAACTGGGAGATAGCTGGTTCTCTCCGAAATAGCTTTAGGGCTAGCGTCGAAATGTAAGTGTATTGGAGGTAGAGCACTGTTTGGGTGAGGGGTCCGTCTAGGATTACCAATCTCAGATAAACTCCGAATGCTAATACACATGTTCGGCAGTCAGACTGCGAGTGCTAAGATCCGTAGTCGAAAGGGAAACAGCCCAGACCAACAGCTAAGGTCCCAAAATATATGTTAAGTGGAAAAGGATGTGGGGTTGCACAGACAACTAGGATGTTAGCTCAGAAGCAGCTATCATTCAAAGAGTGCGTAATAGCTCACTAGTCGAGTGACCCTGCGCCGAAAATGTACCGGGGCTAAACATATTACCGAAGCTTTGGATTGATATTTTATCAATGGTAGGAGAGCGTTCTTAACCGCGATGAAGGTATACCGTGAGGAGTGCTGGAGCGTTAAGAAGTGAGAATGCCGGTATGAGTAGCGCAAGATAAGTGAGAATCTTATCCACCGTAAGACTAAGGTTTCCAGGGGAAGGCTCGTCCGCCCTGGGTTAGTCGGGACCTAAGGCGAGGCCGAAAGGCGTAGTCGATGGACAACTGGTTGATATTCCAGTACTAGATATGATCGTGATGGAGGGACGCAGTAGGCTAAGAGATGCCAGTTAATGGATTCTGGTCTAAGCAGTGAGGTGTGAGATGTGTCAAATGCATTTCTCTTTAACATTGAGCTGTGATGGGGAAGCAACTACGGTTGCGAACTCTCTGATGTCACACTGCCAAGAAAAGCTTCTAGCGTAAAGTCATATCTACCCGTACCGCAAACCGACACAGGTAGTCGAGGCGAGTAGCCTCAGGTGATCGAGAGAACTCTCGTTAAGGAACTCGGCAAAATAGCCCCGTAACTTCGGGAGAAGGGGTGCTGGTGTAAAAGCCAGCCGCAGTGAATAGGCCCAAGCAACTGTTTATCAAAAACACAGCTCTCTGCTAAACCGCAAGGTGATGTATAGGGGGTGACGCCTGCCCGGTGCTGGAAGGTTAAGAGGAGTGCTTAGACGTAAGTCGAAGGTATGAATTGAAGCCCCAGTAAACGGCGGCCGTAACTATAACGGTCCTAAGGTAGCGAAATTCCTTGTCGGGTAAGTTCCGACCCGCACGAAAGGCGTAATGATTTGGGCACTGTCTCAACGAGAGACTCGGTGAAATTTTAGTACCTGTGAAGATGCAGGTTACCCGCGACAGGACGGAAAGACCCCATGGAGCTTTACTGTAGTTTGATATTGAGTACCTGTAAGTCATGTACAGGATAGGTAGGAGCCATTGAAATAGGGACGCTAGTTTCTATTGAGGCGTTGTTGGGATACTACCCTTGACTTATGGTTACTCTAACCCGCTGGCATAATCGGCCAGGGAGACAGTGTCTGACGGACAGTTTGACTGGGGCGGTCGCCTCCTAAAGAGTAACGGAGGCGCTCAAAGGTTGGCTCAGATTGGTTGGAAATCAATCGTAGAGTGTAAAGGTAAAAGCCAGCTTGACTGCGAGAGCTACAACTCGAGCAGGTAGGAAACTAGGACTTAGTGATCCGGTGGTACCGCATGGAAGGGCCATCGCTCAACGGATAAAAGCTACCCTGGGGATAACAGGCTTATCTCCCCCAAGAGTTCACATCGACGGGGAGGTTTGGCACCTCGATGTCGGCTCGTCGCATCCTGGGGCTGTAGTCGGTCCCAAGGGTTGGGCTGTTCGCCCATTAAAGCGGCACGCGAGCTGGGTTCAGAACGTCGTGAGACAGTTCGGTCCCTATCCGTCGCGGGCGTAGGTAATTTGAGAGGATCTGTCCTTAGTACGAGAGGACCGGGATGGACTTACCGCTGGTGTACCAGTTGTTCCGCCAGGAGCACGGCTGGATAGCTATGTAGGGAAGGGATAAGCGCTGAAAGCATCTAAGTGCGAAGCCCACCTCAAGATGAGATTACCCATTCGTAAGAATTAAGAGCCCAGAGAGATGATCTGGTAGATAGGCTGGAAGTGGAAGAGTTGCGAGACTTGGAGCGGACCAGTACTAATCGCTC
>NZ_JBEPDC010000069.1:0-2160 GCF_040300065.1 Nonomuraea sp. NPDC000554
CGCTGTAGGGTCGGGAGCTGGCGCGGTGGCGTCTCCTGGCGGTAGGGCTCGGGGCCTGTCTTCCGCCGGTTTCCCAGTCGGCTGTGCTCTCCCCGATGGCCATGACCAGGTTCGTGGCTCCGTTTCCAGCTCCCGCCGCATCGAACCGGGCGTGCGGTTCTCCCGCACCCGGCTCACCGACGTCGTTCACCGCCGGCATTCGGCCTCACCCGCCAGTCCTTGAAGGGCCTGGGCGAGACGACGATTCCATACATGCTGATCAGGCCAAGTTCGTTCGGCGACAAGGCAACCAGTGTTCGCCAGCCGAACCCCTTGCTGGCGCGGTGCCGCTTGCTGATGAACAGGGCAAGCCGCATCCGCGCATACTGCCTGATCTTGCTGAAGCGCTCGGCGGAGTGCCCGTACTTGAAGTAGGCAGTCCAGCCGCGCAGGAAGAGGTTGACCTCTTCCACGATCGCTTCGGGCCGCAACTGCCTGCGTCGGTCGGTGAGTTGCCGGATCCGGTCGCGGGCGTGCTGCATGGCCTTGTCCGCGGGCCAGCGGGCGAGGAAGACGAACGGCCGTTTGCCGTTCCTGCCGGTCGACCTGACCAGCCGATGGTGAAAGCCGAGGAAGTCGAAACCTTCTCCGCCCACCTCCAATCGCAGGATGCGGGTCTTGGCCATCTTGGGCTCCAGCCCAAGCTCGGCCAGCAGCTCGACCAACCGAGCCAGGGCCCGCTCAGCCTGGTTGCGTGACCAGCACATCACCGCGATATCGTCGGCAAACCGGACCATGATCCCGTCGGCTTCATCCCATGTCCGATCGAGTCGGTGCAGGTAGACGTTGCACATGACGGGTGAAACGACCCCGCCCTGGGGTGTTCCGGTGTCCGTTTTGCGCACCTGCCCATCCTCTACCACCCCGGCACGCAAGATCGCACGCAGGAGCTTCAGGAGCGACTGGTCGCAGATGCGTTCCTCGATCGCTTGTATCAACTCATCGTGCGGAATCGCCGAGAAGCAGTTGGCGATGTCCGTCTCGACCACCCATCGGCGTCCCCGCCCGTGCTCGTCCATGAGCACCTGCAGGGCGTCGTGCGCTGAGCGTTTCGGGCGGAACCCGAACGAGCAGTCCAGCATGTCCGCCTCGAAGACCGGTTCGAACACGATCTTCACGGCGGCCTGCACGACGCGATCACGAACCGCGGGAATCGATAACGGGCGCACCTCGTCCATGACACCCGGCTTCGGGATCAACACCCGCCGCACGGGCAGCGGACGATAGCGTCCCTCCCGTAGTTCGTCGGCCAGCTCGCCGAGCAGCCGGACCACGCCGTACTCCTCGACCTCGGCCAGGGTGACCTTGTCGATACCCGGTGCGCCGTTGTTGCCGCGCACCGTCAGCCACGCGCGCGCTAGGACGTCTCTGCGGTAGACCTTGTCCATCAGCGCGTGGAATCGACGTCCGGGCTCGGCCTTGGCCGCCCGGTAGAGCGTGTGCTGCAAGGCTCGGACCGGATCTCGCGGAGAGCGTCCACCAGATCCACCAGCGGCGGGGATAGCCGAAACGGCACTCACCGGGCCCCTCCTCAACATCGCACGCATCGACGAAGCAATGGCCCTTCCCATCACCGCCGGTTGTGTTGTCCGGTCGGCTGGTAGCGGTACTACGGCCACCTCCGACGCCCACCCGGCCGACCATCCATTTCCCGAGGCCATCGGTTATAGGACGCCACGCTCCGGTAACACCTTTCCGCAGGTCACCGGGCCGGGGAGGGCCTCCCCAGTTCCCGCCGCCACTATCGATACGTTCCACGCCCCATACGCCGGGGAGTCCTTGACGGCTGCGATTCCAGGCTCTTCACCGCGTCCATGGCCTTCGCCCTGATCTCGAAAGGCTCGGCTCTCCCTTGTCCCGCCCCGAAAGACGGATGAGTAACGACGCCGCAGGCTTCGCTTCATGCTACGGACCGCATCGTTGCTCCCCCTGTTACAGGGCCTTTGACGCTGGGCTTCGACCCCGCCCGTTTCCAGACGAAACCGCCAGCCTGCTACCGGGCCTCCTGGCAGCTACCCGGACCGGACTTCCACCGGCAAGCGACGACGAGCTTACGCACAGACGATCAGCCGCTACATCACGGCTTCACCTCCGTTCTGCTGGGCGCACGAGATCACCTCA
>NZ_JBEPDC010000070.1:0-1899 GCF_040300065.1 Nonomuraea sp. NPDC000554
ACCCGATGCACACCTCCACCAGCACTCCAGCTGCACATCACCACTCCGCGCGCACTCCGATGAGTCGTCGCATCAAATGCAACTCATCGGGGTTGTAGCTCGATATCTGCCTCTATATCAAGCCGCTGCCCCTTCCGGCGTACTTGGTTGGCGCCCTCTCGGGTGGCGAGCTGTCGGCCGGCGCGGACGCGAAGGGCCTGCAACTCCCGCACGCCCCGCGCCCATGTGCCGTCCCGCTGCCAGCATCGGAACAACCCGTACGCGGTCTCCCACTCGCCATAGCGAGCAGGGACGTCCCGCCAGGGCGCACCCGCCCGCGTCCGCCACCGGATCCTGTCGAGAGCTGCCGTTTCGTCCACTTCGGTGGCCCGGATCAAGGCCGCCTCGTTCCCACGGCAAAAGTCAATGCGCGACGCTGGCCCCGCCCCACTGCGCACGCTGTCTCACGAACCCGAGGTCATACCGTGCTGACCAGCCAAGATCAACACAGCAACCCGAGCGATCTTCAACTAAACGGGCCGACCGCGTTTCGCGAAGCGACTGGTATTACTGGTACATGCAGGAAGAGACCGCGCGGTCCGCGATCGACACGTTCATCTCCGCGTTCAACACCTCGGACGACAGCTATGTGACTGCGCTGCTCTCCCAGGCCCTGACCTCGGACGTGGTCTTCTGGGGGCCGTTGGGCCGCAGCGAAGGGATCGAGGCGGTCGAGCGGTTCGTGCTGGACATCCGGCGCCACCCGGCGGGGACCGGCACGATGGTGCGCTGCTCGGCGGTAGACATGCCTGACGAGTGGGCCCGGTACCAGTGGGTCTTCACCATGCCGGATGGAGGTCCCCGCCTGGCGGGAACGGACGTCGTCCATCTGCGGCGGAGCCTCATCGACCAGGTCATCGTCTTCGCGGGGGAGATCGAGCCGTCCGCCTCCTAAGTCATCCTTCTCTGGCGCCGTCCTTCTCCTGAACCGGCCTGTTCGGCGCTCCGGGGCTGCGGTTCGCGGTTGGTCAGGCTGCGGTGTCGAGGGGGCGTCCGCCCCAGCGGATGCCTTTCTCGCTGCGGATGCGGGCGCGTTCTTTGCGTTCGGCGGCCAGGACGTCGCGGTGGCGGGCGTTGGTGTTGCGCCAGCGCAGGTAGGCGTGCAGGGCCCGGGTCTGCACGGTGTGGTTGGGGTGGTTGGAGTTGGCGATGGTGAACTGCCTCAGGGGTCCGAAGTGCGCCTCGATCGGGTTGGCCCAGGACGCGTAGGTCGGGGTGAAGCACAGCTCGACCTTGATCGTCTTCGCCCAGCGGCGGATGTCGGCGCCTTTGTGGGCGGACAGGTTGTCCAAGATCACGTAGATCGGGGCTCCGTCCGGGCGGCCGGCGCGGATCGACTTCAGCGCGGTCAGCGTGTTCGCGGCACCCTTCCTGCGGTGGTTGACGCCCCACAGCCGGTTGTCACCGATCGAGTAGCAGCCGTGGAAATACCGGACGCCGTGGGTGCGATGGTGGGTGGCGGGCAGTCGGTCGGGGCGTTTGCGCTCGGCCCAGCCCGAGCCCGCGGTGGGACGGATCCCCAGTGGCCCGAACTCGTCGAAGGCGAACACCCGGTCGGGGAAGCGGTCAAGGACCTCCTCGATCCGGTCCAGCTTCGCCTCGCGGTCGGGGTCGGGAGATTCCTTCCAGGTCTTGGTGTGCTGGAAGGTGATGCCGCGGCGGGCGAGTAGGCAGCGTAACGCCTCGCGGCCGATCCGGATGATTCGGCCGTGGACTTTGCGCAGGTAGGCGACGAGCTTGCGCAGGGACCAGCGGGTGAAGGGCTGGCCGAGCTTGGTGGGGCGGGTGGTGGCCGTCTGGATGACGAAGTCCTCCTCGTCAGAGCTGAGTTGGCGGGGACGGCCTCCCGCCCACCGAGGG
>NZ_JBEPDC010000071.1:0-1858 GCF_040300065.1 Nonomuraea sp. NPDC000554
TCGACGTGGGTGGTGGGGGTGGATATGTGCAGGGTTTGGGGGAGTTGGCCTTCCTGGGCGGCCATCACCATCTTGATCACACCCGCCACACCGGAAGCAGCCTGCGAATGCCCGAAGTTGGATTTGACCGACCCCAGCCACAGCGGGTTCGCTGGATCCCGATCGCGCCCATAGGTGGCGAGCAGCGCCTGCGCCTCGATGGGGTCGCCGAGTTTGGTTCCGGTGCCGTGGGCTTCGATGGCGTCGATGTCGTTGGGGGTCAGGCCGGCGTTGGCGAGGGCTTGGCGGATCACTCGTTCCTGGGAGGGGCCGTTGGGGGCCGACAGGCCGTTGCTGGCGCCGTCCTGGTTGACCGCCGAGCCGCGGATCACGCCCAGCACCTGGTGTCCGTTGGCTTGCGCGTCCGACAGGCGCTCCAGCAGCAGCATGCCGACACCCTCGGAGAACACCGTGCCATCGGCCTCATCGGAGAACGCCTTGCACCGGCCGTCCCGCGCCAGACCCCGCTGACGACTGAAGTCGACCAGGAGCTCCGGCGTCGCCATGACCGTCACACCGCCCGCGAGCGCCAGGGTGCTTTCGCTCCTGCGCAGGGACTCGCAGGCGAGGTGGATGGCGACCAGGGAGGAGGAGCAGGCGGTGTCCACCGTCAGCGCCGGGCCCTCGAGGCCCAGGTTGTAGGCCACTCGACCTGACATGACCGAACCGGCGTTTCCGGTCTGCAGATACCCCTCGATCTCGTCGGGGTACGAGCCAGGGCCAGTGCCATAACCGGTCTGTGTTCCACCGATGAAGACGCCGGTGAGGGTGCCGCGGAGGGTGCCCGGGTCGATCCCGGCCCGTTCCAGGACCTCCCACGAGGTCTCCAGCAGCAACCGCTGCTGCGGGTCGATCGCGATCGCCTCGCGCGGACTGATCCCGAAAAAGGCCGCGTCGAAACCGGCCGCATCCGCCAGGAACCCACCCTCACGCAGATACGTCGTCCCGACACTGTCCGGGTCCGGGTCATAGAGAGCCTCCAGATCCCAGCCCCGATCATCGGGAAAGCCCGAGATCCCCGAGCGGCCCTGGACCAGCATGTCCCACAAGTCCTCCGGCGAGCTCACCCCGCCGGGATAGCGGCAGCCCATCGCCACGATCGCAATCGGCTCCCCCACCCCCGCAGCAGCAACCGCCGCCCGCACCGGAGCCGCCACAGCCGAGGCAGCACCACCGACCCGCTGCAGAAGATGATCCGCCAACACCGCCGGCGTGGGATAGTCGAACACCAGCGTCGCCGGGAGCTTCATCCCCGCCACCCGGCTCAACCGGTTACGCAGCTCCACCGACGTCAGCGAGTCAAAACCCAGATCCTTGAACGGCCGCCCCGCCTGAATCTCCTCACCTGAGGAGTGGCCCAGCACCGACGCCGCCTCCGCACACACCAGCGACACCAGCACATGCTCCTGCTCAGCCACCGGCAGCCCGGCCAGGCGCTGTTGTAGCGCTGTTTGGCTGGTCGCGGTGGCTGTGGTGTTTGCGGTGCGGCGTGCGGGGGTGTGGACCAGTCCGCGCAGGATGGCGGATATACCGTCGCGGCGTCTGGCAAGGGTGCGGGTGTTGATGGGCAGCGGGAGCAGGAAGGGGTGCGGCATCGCCAGGGCGGCGTCGAGCAACTGCATGCCTTCATCGGCGTCCATCGCGGTGAAACCTGAACGGATCAGCCGCTCAACATCGATATCGGCCATTTGGCGGGTCATGCCACCCGCCTTCGGTGACCACAATCCCCAGGCGAGGGATTGGGCGGGTAGGCCGGTGGCTTGCCGGTGGATGGCCAGGGCGTCGAGGAAGGCGTTGGCTGCGGAGTAGTTGCCTTGTC
>NZ_JBEPDC010000072.1:0-1818 GCF_040300065.1 Nonomuraea sp. NPDC000554
CTAGGGCGTGTCCCGTGGATCTTTAGTGGCGGTTTGGTGTAGATCAGTCCGGTGGAAGATTGCCTGAATCGTCATGATCTGACTGATGCCGAGTGGGAACGGCTGGTGCCCCTGCTGCCGGCCAACCCGAGGCAGGGCGGCCGGTGGGCCGATCACCGAACGGTGATCAACGGGGTCTTCTTCCGGGTCCGGACCAACATCACCTGGCGTGACCTGCCGCTCTGCTATGGGAACTGGAAGACCGTCTATAACCGGCATCGCCGCTGGTCGATGGACGGCACCTGGGAGAAGATCCTGGACGGGCTGCGTGCCGGATGTGACGAGGCCGAAGGCGAGGACTGGACGGTGAGCGTGGACTCCACCGTGGTGCGTGCCCATCAGCATGCCGCCGGAGCCCGCCACCGGCCGCCGGCCGATTTCCCGTCAAAGGGGACGGCGTAGATCACAAACCGGTGAAGGGACGGGAAGCGCTGGGCCGTTCGCGTGGCGGGTTGAGCACGAAGGTGCATCTGGTCGCCGACCGGCGTTGCCGTCCGATCGCCCGGATCATCAGCCCTGGCCAGCATGGCGACAGCCCGTACTTCCAGCGTGTGCTGGAGGGTGTGCGCATCCAGCGCCGCGAACTGGGCCGTCCTCGTAAGCGTCCCGGGCGTGTGCTGGCCGACAAGGCCTACTCCTCTCGCGCCAATCGCGCCTACCTGCGCCGACGCGGCATCAAGGCGGTCATCCCGATCAAGAAGGATCAGCAGGCCAACCGTCTCAAGCTCGGCAGTAAGGGTGGGCGACCGCCTGGGTTCGACGCCGAGCGGTATAAGGAGCGCAACACCGCCGAGCGGTGCATCAACAAGATGAAGGGCTACCGTGCAGTGGCCCTTCGCACCGACAAGCGCGAGCGCATCTATCAAGGCACCATCGACGTCGCCTCGATCAGGATCTGGCTCCGCGACCCTGTCTCGTGACCGAAGGAGCACCCTTCGGAGTGGACACATGGCCGCGGTTTTGTCGGTGCCGACTGCCAGCATGTCGCCAGCCGATCAAGGGAGGTACGGTGACCGATCTCCTCAGCCAGTTCCGCTGGCTGGAAGACCAGCGAGCAGATGAGCACGACCTGCTCGGAGACATCTTCTGCGTGTCGTTCTTCCACCGGCTTGACCCAGCCGAGGTGCTGAGCCGCTTCGAACCCATCTCGCCGGCGGAAACGACGACCTTCAAAGAGCTGTGCGGTCGTGCCAGAGACTACTTCGAGGACGCCGTAGCCGTCCTGTACGTCGGCGTTGCACAGGTCGGCGAGTGGAGCGTGGCCGTCGAGCCGTGGGGCGGGCAAGCCGTGCTGATGATGACCCAACTGTCGCGGACCGGTGAGGTCGTGGGCGTCGCCCGCAACGACTACGCGGAGCACAGATTCGGATACGCCGTCGATGGCACCGTCGTCACCAAGTTCCTCCCGCGGGAGCCGGACCAGCGATGGGGCAGTGATCCGGATCGACTGAACGACGTGATGCGCGAGGTCGGGTGGGTTCTCGAGCCTCCACAGGACGAAGGACTGCTGGATTCCGGGTTGGACAGCATGGACCAGCACTCTGTCGCCCGGGCCTTCGCGCTGGCATCCAAGATCACCGGTGTAGCGCTCACTTTGACCGCTTTGAACAGGTTGCATTTCGTCAGTGCTGCCCTGCGCGGCGGTCAGCGTGCGATGAGCCGTGAGAAAAGCGCAGAGATCCGTCAGTGGGCCAAGGCTCACGGCCTGCCCCTGAGCGACCGGGGCCAAATCGCCTCCACCGTCGTAGAGAAGGCCGAAGATCCACGGGACAAGCCCTA
>NZ_JBEPDC010000073.1:0-1788 GCF_040300065.1 Nonomuraea sp. NPDC000554
ACGACCAACCGGCCGGCAACGCCACCAGCAACCGCTGATCGACCACCAAGCGAGGAGCGAACGCCGCTTCCCCCAGGCCCATCACCCGATCCCCGACCTGCAGCCCCTCCACCTCAGGGCCGACCTCGGCCACGACACCGGCGAACTCACCACCGATCGGCTCGCCCTGTTCGGGCACCATGCCCAGCGTCACGACCACGTCGCGGAAGTTCAGCCCGGCGGCGCGGACCTGCACCCGCACCTCGCCCGAGGCCAACTCCCGATCGGCTTCGGGTGCTGGCACCAGGCTCAGCCCGTCGAGGGAGCCCTTGACCGGGCAGTCCAACCGCCACCCGCCCGATCCCCCGGGGAGGGGAAGGTCGTCGCCGGACTCGGCCCAGGTAAGGCGTGGCACCAGCACCCGGCCGGCACGTATGGCCACCTGCGGCTCGTCCTCCATCCCCAGCAGTGAGGCCAGGGCGGTGAGCGATTCGGCCGCATTGTCGAGGTCTATCAGCAGGATCCGGCCGGGGTTTTCGGCCTGAGCCGAACGCACCAGCCCCGACACCGCCGCCCCCACCAAACCACCCGCATCGGGATCGGTCTCGACGGTCACCGCACCGGTGGTGACCAGCACCAGCCGCATCTCAGCCAGCCGCTCATCAGCCAGCCACCCACCCAACACCCCCACGACCCGATCCAGCTCAGAACGCAGGTCCTCCAGAGGTCCTTGGTCATCTGGCTGGCGAGTCTGGCAGGGGATGACCAGGGTCGTGACGTCCTTGTCAGTGCTTGCCGATTGAAGATCGGCGTACGAGCGCACCTTCAGGCCGTTGCGATGCAGGGCCTCGGTCAGTGCGTCGTCTTCACCGACCGTGCCTATTACCGCTATCGCCCCTTCTACATGAGGCGGGTTCCAACTGGGCGGCATCACCCACTGCAGGCGGTGAAGCGCCTCGTGCCCGTTACCTGCGCGTGAGGACAGGCCGTCTGCAGGCAGCGGACGCGACACCAAACTCGACACGATCGCGACTGGGGCGCCGGTGCCGTCGGCGATCCGGATGCCGACCGCGCCGCCCTCCCCGGGCACGATGTGGACGCGCACCTGCTGGGCGCCGGAAGCCAGCAACTCCACCCCGCTCCACGCGAACGGCAGCGCCACCCCCTCAGCCAGCTCCCCGGTGAGCCCGGTGAGCCCGGTGGCGTGCAGGCAAGCATCCAGCAGCGCGGGGTGGATACCGTAACGGGCCGCTTCAGCCGCCTCCTGCTCGCCGAGTTCGACCTCAGCGAAGACCTCGCCCTCACGGATCCAGGCGCGCTTGAGCCCCTGGAAAGCCGGCCCATACCCGTAGCCGGCAGCAGCCAGCGTCTCGTAATGGCCGGATACGTCCACCGGCTCGGCGCCTGCTGGCGGCCACTGCTCCCACTGCTCATGGTCTGTCGTGCTTGTTGTGGTGAGGGTTGCGGTGGCGTGCCGCGTCCACGGCCGCTGACCGGCGCGGGCATGCACGCTCACCTCACGCCGACCATCCCGGCCAGCGGCCGTCACAGCCACCTGGACCTGCACCGATTCCTCGCCGTCGATCACCAGCGGCGTTTCGAGAGTCAGCTCTTCCAGGACCGGGCTGCCGACCTCGTCACCCGCACGCACGGCGAGTTCGACGAAGGCGGTGCCGGGGAAGACCACCGCCTGCCCGACCGCGTGATCAACCAACCACGGATGCGTGCTAACAGAGATGCGGCCGGTCAGCACCACACCGTCCTGCTCCGGCAACTCCACCACCGCACCCAACAGCGGATGATCCACCC
>NZ_JBEPDC010000074.1:0-1742 GCF_040300065.1 Nonomuraea sp. NPDC000554
GCCAGCCCTGCCCGTGAACTACGCGACTTCGTCGCCGGCCTTCGTCGCGACTGGGCGGCGGTCAAAGCCGGACTCACTCTGCCCTACAGCTCCGGTGCAGTGGAAGGCAACGTCAACCGCATCAAGATGATCAAACGGATCATGTACGGGCGAGCTAACCCCGACCTTCTCCGCATCCGCGTGCTGCACGGCTACTGATCACGGAAAGTGAGCCAGACCCACACGCACTTGGCCGTTGACAAATCGGCTGACGAGAGAGCGCGGCCCCAGGGACTGCTACCCCCGTCGCCTGCACAGGCCTTTCGCAGACGGAGCGGCTTACCGCCAACGGCTGCTCCACCAGTATCAAGCCCCGGAGGCTTCGCCGCCGGTGCACTTTTGGCCGACGGCGTCACATGTCCACGAACACCGTCGGTCGTGGCCGGGGCGGTTCTCTCCTCCTGGGTACGGTGAGGGGTGCACGGGCCACTGGACCGGGAGAGACGCGACGCGCTTGCCAGGGCACTGGTGATCAACGCGCCCTACCTGCATCACATCCACGACGACATGGGCCCGGAGCATCCTCCGGGCCCATGTCGTGTGCAGGGGTTGTTTCCTTGAGCGGTCGTGAAGTCAGGGAGTTTCGTAGCCGACCCAGTTGATGTGCCAGCCGAACCGCCCGGCATCGGCGACCGTCAGGGGTATGCCGTCGCGCCATTTGAGGGAAACGCTGAACTGGGTGGCGGTGACGTTGTAGATGGCACTGGTGCCGGGGTCGTATTGCGTGCCGCCGTCACCTCCGAGGGCGATGCGGTAAATGGGGCTGCTGGTGAACCCGGCTGCGGAGGTATCGACGTCGATGTAGATGGAGTTGGGCCCATAGGCCTTCCAGCCCTGCCCAGGGGCGGTCTGTCACTGGGGCTCGTTCTCGAACCGGCCAGCGTGCAGGACGCCCGAGTAGGGGGAGCCGGGTGAGGCCACGACTTTCGCCCCGGCCCAGACGAAGGTGAGGGCTCCGTCGGTGACATTGAGCCCCTTCACATACCCGGTGGCCACGTCGTTGAAGGTGGCCTCACCGGCGTACAGGGCGCCCGGCTCGCCGGAGCTGCGTGTGCGCCAGACTTTCACCCCGCCCTGGGTGAAGGTGATGTCTCCGTCGCCGTCCCGAAGCCCCTTTACATACCCGGTGGCCACGCCGTTGAACACGGCCTCGCCGACGTACAGGGTGCCCAGGTCGTTGGAGCTGCGATTGCGCCAGACCTTCACCTCGCCCGGGAGGAAGGTGATGTCTCCGTCGGCGTCATTAGGCCCGCTCACGTACTCGGTTCTGATGCCGCCGGCGTACAGGGCCCCGCCTTCCTGGGAGCCGAATTCGCGCCGCACGTGCATCGCGCCCTTGGAGAAGGTGAAGGCTCCGTCCCCCTTGGTCGCCCCCTGTACCCACGGGGTGGTGACGCCCTTGATGGCGGTGAGAGCCTCCAGGATGGGATTGCGCACCTGAACGGTCGTGGTGAGGAAGTGCTGCTGCCGAGTGTTGAGGTCGGTGGCGATAAGGATGTAGGTAGTAGCCCGCTTCGGGGCGTCGGGCGGTGACCAGCTGCCCCCGGAGACGGGGACGGGCTGCGCCGCGCCCGGGTACATGATCTCGTAGCCGAAGCCGGCGGTCTCTATAAAACTGACGATCATCGTTGACACCTGGGTCTCCGGCCACTACGGAGATCATCTATGTCGAACCCGAGCCCCCCGCTCGACCGTGAAGCCAA
>NZ_JBEPDC010000076.1:0-1643 GCF_040300065.1 Nonomuraea sp. NPDC000554
AGCCAGTAGTGGTGGTGTTGGAAGGGGTAGGTGGGGAGGTTGGTGGTTTTGGCGTTGGTGTTGGTGAAGAGGTTGGTCCAGGTGATGGGGGTGCCGTGGGTGTGGGTGGTGGCGATGGCGTGGAGGAGGGTGGTGGTTTCGGGGTGGTTTTTGCGGAGGGTGGGGGTGATGGTGGTGTGGGTGTTGGGGGGGAGGTTGTGGGGGGTGATGTTGGTGAGGGGGGTGTCGGGGCCGAGTTCGAGGATGGTGGTGACGCCGGCGTTGGTGAGGTAGGTGATGGTGTCGGCGAATTGGACGGTGTGGCGGGCGTGTTGGGGCCAGTGGTCGGGGGTGAGGTGGTGGGTGGGGGTGGCGGTGAGGTTGGTGATGAGGGGGGTGTGGGCTGGGTGGTGGGTGAGTGTGGTGGCGGTTTGGTGGAGTTGGTTGAGGATGGGGTTGATGAGGGGGGAGTGGAAGGCGTGGGAGACGGTGAGGGGGTGGGTTTTGCGGCCTTGGGTTTTGAAGTGGTTGGTGATGTGGTTGACGTCGTGTTGGGGGCCGGAGATGACGGTGCTGGTGGGGGCGTTGATGGCGGCGATGGTGACGTTGGGGGTGAGGTGGGGGGTGATTTCGTCGGGGGTGGCGTTGATGGCGGTCATGGCGCCGCCTGGGGGGAGGTTTTGCATGAGGCGGGCGCGTGTGGTGATGAGGGTGGCGGCGTCGGTGAGGGTGAGGATGCCGGTGGTGTGGGCGGCGGTGATTTCGCCGATGGAGTGGCCGGCGATGTAGTGGGGGTGGATGCCCCAGGAGGTGAGGAGTTTGTGGAGGGCGGTTTCGATGGCGAAGAGGGCGGGTTGGGTGTAGGCGGTTTGGTTGAGGAGGTGGGCGTGGGGGGTGTGGGGTTGGGCCCACATGATGTGTTGGAGGGGGTGGTCGAGGTGGGGGTTGAGGGCGTCGAAGGTTTCGTCGAGGGCTTGGGCGAAGGTGGGGAAGGTGTGGTAGAGGTCGCGGCCCATGCCGGGGTGTTGGGCGCCTTGGCCGGTGAACAGGAACGCGGTTTTGCCGGGGCGGGCTCGTCCGGTGACTACTCGGACGCCGGCGTCGGCGGTGGGGTCGGCGGCGGTGGGGTCGGGGGTGCTGGTGTTGGGGGTGTTGGTGGTGAGGTGGTGGAGGGCGTTGGTGAGGTCGTGGTGGGTGGTGGCGAGGATGACGGCGCGGTGTTCGTGGTGTGTGCGGGTGGTGGCGGCGGAGAGGGCGAGGTCGTGGAGGGGGAGGTCGGGGTGGGTTTGCAGGTGGTGGGCTAGGCGGGTGGCTTGGGCGGTGAGGGCGGCGGGGGTGTGGCCGGATAGGGGGATGGGGATGAGCGGCAACACCTGAGGCTGGGGCTGGGGTTGGGGGTGGGCGGTGGTGGTGTGGTCGTGGGTGGGTTGGTGGGGGGGTTGTTCGAGGATGAGGTGGGCGTTGGTGCCGCTGATGCCGAAGGAGGAGATGCCGGCTCGGCGTGGCTGGTTGGTGTGGTGGGGCCAGGGTTGGGGGTGTTGGAGGAGGCGGATTTGTCCGTGTTGCCAGTCGACGTGGGTGGTGGGGGTGGATATGTGCAGGGTTTGGGGGAGTTGGCCTTCCTGGGCGGCCATCACCATCTTGATCACACCCGCCACACCGGA
>NZ_JBEPDC010000077.1:0-1591 GCF_040300065.1 Nonomuraea sp. NPDC000554
CCGGAGCTGTAGGGCAGAGTGAGTCCGGCTTTGACCGCCGCCCAGTCGCGACGAAGGCCGGCGACGAAGTCGCGTAGTTCACGGGCAGGGCTGGCCTCCGCTCGGGCAGCCCAGCCTTCCAGGTCCTGCTCGCCGCGACGGTGAACGAGCATCTCGGCGAACTGGCGGGTCAGCTCGGTGACCGAGGCCAGTTCCGGGCAACGGGCGGTGATCTGCTCGAGCTTAGCCAGGTCCTCGGCGTCGACCCTGCTGGATGGCTGGACGATCCAGCCGGTGACCTCCCGGATCTTCGGTGCGGGAGGAGGTGCGGTCGTGACCGTCGTCGTGCGGAGCTTGGCGGTGAGGCGTCGTAGCGTGCGCCCGCTTCCCAGGTAGCCGCGTTCACGCAGCTCGACCAGGAGCTGATCGGCGCTGCGGCAGCCCTGCTCCCAGCGCTCCTGCAGGTAGGGAAGATAGGCATCGAGGATCGTCCGACGGGGTGTGCGCTCGTCGATGACGAGCTCGTCGGCGCTGGCGGCCGTGGCGTAGCGGCGCACGGTCTTGCGGGATAACCGCAGGTCACGGCTTATCTCGGTGATGGTCATCCCTCGACCGAGCGCCTGGTGGATCTCGGCGTGCCGTGCCCTGGTCCGAGCTGCCGAGGTTCCTTCATCGCGGGCCGGTTCCGACGTGGCAGGAGGTTCGGCCTCGGCTTTGGCGGGTTCGCGCAGGTGTGCGCGATGCCGGGACACGGCGCGCTGGACCGCTCCGGACAGGTTGTGAAGCAGATGCCAGCGGTCAGCCACCTGCACAGCCAAAGGCGCGCCGCGCTGAGCGCCTTCGGCATAGCAGCCGGCCCGGTCCCGGCAGATCACCTCCACCCCGGGATGAGCCTCCAGCCAGGCCGCGAACGAGTCCGCCGACCGATCCGGCAAGAGATCGACCGGATGGCCGCCCTCCACATCGACCAGCACCGTCCCGTAGGTATGACCCTTGCGCCAGGCGAACTCATCGACCCCCAACACCCGCGGAGTCGCCACCTGCGGGTCAGGCATGCTCCGCAACAGCCGCAGCAGCGTCGAGCGGCCCACCGCACAGGCCAGACGCGCGGTATGTCGGGCACCGGGACGACCGCCCAGAGCCAGCGCCACCGTCCGCAGCATCGACGCCAGCCCCGCCGCGCGTCGGCCGTGCCTGCTGGTCAGCCCCGGAACCTGCTCGGCAAAGGTTCGCTTGTCACAGGCGGTGTTGTCGCAGAAGAACCGGCGCACCTGCATTTGGACCAGCACCTCCTGCCCGGCCACCGGCAGATCCGACAGGCACCGCTCATAGCGGCTGTGAATCCGCACCGAGTCGCACCCACACGCCGGACATTCGCCTGTTGGCGCCGTCGTTGCGGCCTTCACCCGCACGGTTGCTCCCATTCGGTGCACCCGCTCGATATGAACGGCGGCAAGGTGCGGGAACACGACCGCCAAAAGCTCCATGATCGACACTGAGAAGAGTCCCGGCGCCAGCACCCGCCCGCATCCGACTCAACATGATCGTGATCTTGGAAGCCAAGACCGATCACGGAAAGTGGGCCAGACCCACTTTTACATGGCCACGGACA
>NZ_JBEPDC010000078.1:0-1582 GCF_040300065.1 Nonomuraea sp. NPDC000554
GAACCCTCTGATACTAAGAGTCCTTAAGTCAGTCGGCCCTTCGGGGTTGATGTTAGACCGAACGCTCGGCCTGAAGTGGTAGTAGGTAAGCGATGGGGTGACGCAGGAAGGTAGTCCAGCCCAGGCGATGGTTGTCCTGGGGTAAGCATGTAGCCCGTGTTGTAGGCAAATCCGCAACACTTGTGGGTGAGATGTGATGCCGAGCCGATTGTGGTGAAGTGGATGATCCTATGCTGCCGAGAAAAGCCTCTAGTGAGTGTTGTGGCGGCCCGTACCCTAAACCGACTCAGGTGGTCAGGTAGAGAATACCAAGGCGATCGGGTGAACTGTGGTTAAGGAACTCGGCAAATTGCCCCCGTAACTTCGGGAGAAGGGGGACCTCTGCTGGTGATCGGACTAGCTCTGGGAGCTGGTGGGGGTCGCAGTGGCCAGGGGGAAGCGACTGTTTACTAAAAACACAGGTCCGTGCGAAGTCGTAAGACGATGTATACGGACTGACGCCTGCCCGGTGCCGGAACGTTAAGGGGACCGCTTAGTCGACTTTCGGGTTGGCGAAGGTGAGAACTTAAGCGCCGGTAAACGGCGGTGGTAACTATAACCATCCTAAGGTAGCGAAATTCCTTGTCGGGTAAGTTCCGACCTGCACGAATGGCGTAACGACTTCCCCGCTGTCTCAACCGCAGACCCGGCGAAATTGCACTACGAGTAAAGATGCTCGTTTCGCGCAGCAGGACGGAAAGACCCCGGGACCTTCACTACAGCTTGACATTGGCGTTTGGAGCGTCTTGTGTAGGATAGGTGGGAGACTGGGAAGCTCGGACGCTAGTTCGGGTGGAGTCATTGGTGAAATACCACTCTGGTCGTTTTGAACGTCTAACTCTGGTCCGTGATCCGGATCGGGGACAGTGTCTGGTGGGTAGTTTAACTGGGGCGGTTGCCTCCTAAAGGGTAACGGAGGCGCCCAAAGGTTCCCTCAGCCTGGTTGGCAATCAGGTGTTGAGTGTAAGTGCACAAGGGAGCTTGACTGTGAGACTGACGGGTCGAGCAGGAGCGAAAGCTGGGACTAGTGATCCGGCATCGGCGTGTGGAAGCGGTGTCGCTCAACGGCTAAAAGGTACCCCGGGGATAACAGGCTGATCTTCCCCAAGAGTCCATATCGACGGGATGGTTTGGCACCTCGATGTCGGCTCGTCGCATCCTGGGGCTGGAGTAGGTCCCAAGGGTTGGGCTGTTCGCCCATTAAAGCGGTACGCGAGCTGGGTTTAGAACGTCGCGAGACAGTTCGGTCCCTATCCGCTGCGCGCGCAGGAGACTTGAAAGGGGCTGTCCCTAGTACGAGAGGACCGGGACGGACGAACCTCTGGTGTGCCAGTTGTACCGCCAGGTGCACGGCTGGTTGGCTACGTTCGGAAGGGATAACCGCTGAAAGCATCTAAGCGGGAAGCTCGCCTTGAGATGAGGTCTCCCACCCTGTGAGGGGGTAAGGCTCCCGGTAGACGACCGGGTTGATAGGCCGGAGGTGGAAGCATGGTAACGTGTGGAGCTGACCGGTACTAATAGGCCGAGGACTTGACCACAAAGC
>NZ_JBEPDC010000079.1:0-1499 GCF_040300065.1 Nonomuraea sp. NPDC000554
GACCAATCTCGCGGCCTCTCTCCAAACGCCTCAGGAGGCTTGACTCCCTTGAGTCCACCCAGTGAGCTCCAAGAGATACCCGTCGCGACTCGAGAGCAGAGCGGGGTTCTTTGCTTCCACTCGAGATGAATGCCTGTCTCCCCGGGTGCGTCTGGAATGCAACCCCGAGATCCCTGTCGCCCCTGGAGAGGAACACTGGCTTCTGGACACAAGCCTAGATGAGGTCTATTGGCCCTGCAGTCACTCGAGAGCAATCCCCAGCTTTCCTTCGCAACTCGAATGGAAGATTGGACTTGCCTGGGCCAACACAAGAGGCAGCCTGAATTCCCCGTCGTAACTCGAGAATCCCGCCGTAACTCGAGAAAAACCACGTGGCTCCCCCGTCATCGCAAGATGAAGCCCTTTCCCGCTACAGCGCCTCAGGAGAAGTCCCACGTTAGGAATTGGAGGTCGAAAGGGCACTTGGCACCCTTGATGCGACCCACAAAGTTCCCCGAAATCCCGGTCTCCCTCGAGAGGAACACTGAGGTTTTCCGGCACCCCCTCCTCTGAGCCCTTTCTCCCCTCCTGATCTGGACAGGAGGGTCGACTCCCCTGCTTTGTCTGGAAGGGGTTCCCGACCTTCCGGTCGCACCTCAGGATGAGGCCGGTCTCACGAAGACATTCCAGACGTGGCCTCGTGGGTGGTTCCACATTCCGTAGGACCCCGATTTCCCGGTCCCCTCTTGATAAGAACCCGATGCCCGGACACCTCTCCGAACTCCAGCCTGTGAATGCAGTCAACACGAAGGGGCAGTTTTTCCGTGCATCGTTCGGAAAAAACCCCAGGTTCCAAATACAGCTCGACAAGCGGCCTCTCTCCCCGGGGACATCTCGAGAGGCAAGCGGAGTTCCATGCCTCAACCCAAGACGAGGCCTGACTCTCCTGTCCCCAGTCTGCAGGGACCCTGCGATCGGAGTCTGAAATCAGAGGTACCCTGCGGTTCCTGCCTCAACTGGAGATGAGGCCCTCTTCCAATGCACCAAGCCCAGTGGAGTCCCGAGAGGCCCCTCCCACCTCCAGTTTCCCTGGCTTCTCAGAGCCACCATGAGAAGCCCCCTGAGGTCACCTGCACAAGTCGAGGGAACCCAGGGTTTCCTGCCTCAACCCGGGAAAGACCTCGAGAGACCTTCTTCAACACGTCTCGAGGCCAGATTCCCCTACCATGGCTCGGGAGCAATGACGCGCTCCCCCTCGCCACTCGCATGGAGACCCGACTTCCCTGGCGCCCCACGAGAGGCTCACTGACCTCGCCGTCGTACCTCGTGAGAAACCGCACACTGGGGCCGCCGCTCGAGAACAACCCCGAGATTCCCCCGTCATCGAGAGATGAGGGCCTTCGTCTCCTGCATGGCCTAGCGACCAATCTCGCGACCTCTCTCCAAACGCCTCAGGAGGCTTGACTCCCTTGAGTCCACCCAGTGAGCTCCCAGAGATACCCGTCGCGACTCGAGAGCAG
>NZ_JBEPDC010000080.1:0-1455 GCF_040300065.1 Nonomuraea sp. NPDC000554
GACGACCGGCTGATAACCTCCGCGGCACGCTTCACCTCCGGATGGCGGCGCCGACGCACTCCCAAAGTGGATGGCTCCCCATATTCCGGCCAGCCCCAGTACCGCCGTCGCGACGACAGCGTAAACAGTGACCCGCGGCCGTCGACCACGTGATCGTTGATCGTCAGCGGGGGTGCTTGATGGCCAGGGAGCCTCTGAGTCGCCCGGCTCGTCGGAGCTGTCAGGCTGTGGCGTCGGCCATCCGCTTTCAAGATGCCCACGGGTCCGGAGCCAGGGCTCAGCCTGCTCCTCACTCAGACCGCAAGCCCTCAAGAACACCTCTACGGTGCGCTTGGTCGCCAGGCGCTCTCCCTTCAGCATCAGCGAGAGCGTGGACTTGGAGACATCCGCGTTCTTCTCCAACTGCCGCAGCGACAGCCCCGCCCGGGCCTGGATCGTCCGTAGCGCCTGGGCGTACTGCTGCACTGTGCCGATCTGTTCGGGGTTCAGATCGCTGACATCCATGCAGACCTCTTGAAAGCGCGTCCCGAGGTGGAAATCCGCCTCTGCTCGATAGGCATGGGCTCCCCCATGTGAGGCGATCATATGATCACTCTCCGAGCCGGTGCCGCCGTTGCGGCGACCCCTTCCACTCGCCTCTCGGGCGTGCTCTCGAGACGCCTTCGAGTGGGCCGATTCTGTCCAGCATTGTCCACTGACCTGCCTGGACACCCCACCAGTGCGCTCTGCTGGGAGCACCGCAGGTCGTCTCACCGAGACGGCGCGGTCCCACAACGCCTCACTCAGCAGAAAGCGGAGCCTTCATGTTTCGGACCACATCCCCGGCCGCCTTTCCTGCCGCTCTCGCCAGCCCTCCTCAGGGCACTGTTCGCCGGTGGCGCCGCGTGGCAATGGCGGGCCTGGCCGGACACGTCGGCTGGGCGTTCAAGACCGGTACGGACAGGTGGACCTGGGGTTCTTACTCGCCCCAGGGCAAGGCCTGGAGCTCCAGCTGGACCTGGGGTGCCACCCGGGCCTACTTCGTCTTCCGCGCCTACACCCCTGAACTGCGGAGTCTCCCTTCCGCCAGCGGCAAGCCCCCCGGCTCTACTTCAGCGAGACGCTGTCGCACTACGGCTTCGCCAACGCCTGGGCGCTGTAGTGCCCGACGGTCATGAAACCCCGGGGGACGGCAGGACGGAGTCGCCCGCCGTCAAGCCGTTCCCCGTTTCGCCTCGCTGGAGAAGGTGCGAACAGCTCATGCGCAACGGTAGAAACGCCAGAATCGGAACGAAGCTGGCTCTCGTCACTGCGTTCGTGGCCGCCGCTCTCGCCGTGGTCTGGAAGGTATGGGTGTGTGACGCCATCAAGGCGACTGATGCGATCCCCGTACCGCCGAGCAGCTCACCCTCACTGAGGGACTTCGGATCCGGAGAAGGCGCCGAGGTCTGCCGCGGAGGTTATCAGCCGGTCGTT
>NZ_JBEPDC010000081.1:0-1409 GCF_040300065.1 Nonomuraea sp. NPDC000554
GAGATGGCCGACGCCGTCGACAGACCCGCACTCGGACTTCGCAGCCGCATCGTCCTCATGTGCGCCGACGGTCGCACCAACAAGGACGTCGCTGCGGCACTCGGCGTCACCGCGGCCACCGTCGGCAAGTGGCGCCAACGTTTCGTACGCATGGGACTGGGCGGACTCGACGACGGCCTACGCAGCGGCAGGCCCCGCGCGCTGAACCTCGTCGATCTGCCTGTGGGCAGCACCCGGGAGGCGGCGGCCCGGCTCGGCGTGTCACAGTCGACCATCTCCCGAACGGCCAGGGCAACCGGGCCACACCACCACCCAAAACTGCCCGATCCGGTCCCGATCGCTCCGCGGCAGACCGCCCTGCTGTCCGACCGCGCCTACGAGGCCGTACGGAGGTGGATCATCACTGGTCAACTGCCGCCTGGGACCCGCGTTGTCGAGTCTGACGTCGCACGCGCCCTGGGCACCAGCCAGACACCCGCCCGCGAGGCGATCCGCCGGCTCGCTCTCGAAGGACTCATCACCCATCGCCCCCGACTCGGGCACTTCGTCACTGAGATCTCGCAGATCGAGGCCAGGGAAGCGCGCGAGGCGAGGGTGCTGGTCGAGACCGCCGCCGCACGCCGGGCCACGGGACGGGTCATCCCCGCCGAGGTCACCCGGCTACGGCTGGAGGTCACCCACATGCGCAACGCCGCCACGCAAGGTGACATCGCCGCGTTCCGCGAGGCCGACCTGCGTTTTCACCGGCTGGTGTGTGCACTCGGCGGCAATTCGATGCTGCTGAAGCTGTGGACCACCATCGAGCCTGCGCTGTGGCAGCTCCAGGTCGTGTCGAGTGCCATGTTCAGCGGGGACTGGAATACCATGGCCGATCGCCACGGGGAACTGGTGGACGCGCTGATCGGCCACGACCCCGAGGAATCAGCCCGCCTGTTCGCGGCACACGGTAAAGGGCAGGCATCCACAACCCGCCCCCGCCGTCAGCACGGCCGCGACTCCGATGCGCGCTGACCGACGCCGTGGACCGCCGTCACCTCATGACCCCGAAAGCCCAGGACCTAACTCTGTTCCTCAAAGCAGGTGGATAAACGGCGTGCTCGGGAGCCGGACGGCCCCAGATGCAGGGACGCGCACGGGTATTGAGCTGGGCAGTCCCACGGCGGTGGCGTAGGTGATCTCTTCGGGATCCGCGAAGGTCTGCCCAGCCAGGGCCTGGCGACCCGGTGGGGGTTGCTCTTCTCCAACCGGGCCAGGAAGCGCTGCCAGCCATCGCTGTTGCGCGAGGTGGCGGTCATGGTGACCGCGTGACCGTCACTCCCGCCGGCGGGCACGTGTAGAGGGCAATGGGTTCCTTGGGACGAACCGCTGCGCAGTCCGAGTGCGGGTCTGTCGACGGCGTCGGCCATCTT
>NZ_JBEPDC010000082.1:0-1354 GCF_040300065.1 Nonomuraea sp. NPDC000554
CCACGGATGCGTGCTAACAGAGATGCGGCCGGTCAGCACCACACCGTCCTGCTCCGGCAACTCCACCACCGCACCCAACAGCGGATGATCCACCCCGCACTGGCCGAGTCCGCCCGCATCCGACACCCCACCCGGCCCGGCCTCCAGCCAGTAACGGCGATGCTGAAACGCATACGTCGGCAACCCCACCACCGGGTGAGCCGAGTCCACTCCGGTGAAGAACCGCTGCCAGTCGACATCGATCCCAGCGGTGAACGCCTCACCC
Organism: Nonomuraea sp. NPDC000554; assembly: GCF_040300065.1. NCBI lineage: Bacteria > Bacillati > Actinomycetota > Actinomycetes > Streptosporangiales > Streptosporangiaceae > Nonomuraea > Nonomuraea sp. NPDC000554. The sequence goes on from NZ_JBEPDC010000082.1 coordinate 266, forward strand.
ACCGAACGGGCGAACCGGCGCGCGCCCCCCTCATCACGACGCAACGTCCCAACCACAGCCCCCGAACCGCCGGACCCGCCGGACCCGCCGGACTCGTCCAGGATGTCCTGCACCGCCATCGTCAACACCGGATGCGGGCTGGCCTCGATGAAAGCGCTCCTGCCATCCGCCAGCAACGCCCGCACCGCCTGCTGGAAAACCACCGGACGGCGAGCATTGGCGAACCAGTACTCCGCCCCCAACCCGCCCCCATCCACCAACCCACCCGTGACCGTGGAATAGAACGGCACCCGCCCCCGCCCAGGAGCCACCCCCGCCAGCATCTCCACCAACTCATCCCGCAACGGCTCAACCATCGACGAATGCGACGCCACCGTCGACGCGATCACCCGCGCCCGCACCCCCCGCCCACGCACCCGCTCAACAAACTCCCCCAACACCCCCATCGGCCCGGCCACCGCACACGAGGAAGGCCCGTTATCGGCACTCACCTCCAACACCCCACCCCAAGCCGCAACCTCCTCCCGCACCACATCAGCCGGCAGAGCAATCCCAGCGATCGCACCACGCCCCTGCAACCGCCGCGCGAACAACCGGCTACGCAACACCACCACCCGCACCGCATCCGCCAGCGACAACACCCCCGCCACGCACGCTGCGGCCACCTCACCCTGCGAATGACCCACCACCGCCGCCGGACACACCCCCACCGACTCCCACAACGCCGCCAACGCCACCCCCACCGCAAACGTCACCGGCTGCAACACCTCAATCGACGCCAACCCCACCCCCACCGGATCAGCCAACACCTGGGCCGGATCCCACTCCACCCACCGCCCGATCTCCCCGAAACACTCCCCCAACCGGGCAGCGAACACCGGCGACACCCCCGCCAACTCCACCCCCATCCCCACCCACTGCGCCCCCTGCCCCGGAAACACGAACACCGCATCCCGCGAACCCGACACCACACCCGACACCACACCCGAACCCGAACCCGACACCGAACCCGAACCCGAACCCGACATCAAGCCCGACACCGCACCCGAACCCGAACCCGCACCCGACATCAAGCCCGACACCGCACCC
>NZ_JBEPDC010000083.1:0-1353 GCF_040300065.1 Nonomuraea sp. NPDC000554
CTCCCCGGCCGGGCAGCCGCCACGCACCCGGACCGGCCGCACCGGCGTGCGCGGCGGCGGCGTCCAGGTCGACCAGCCCGGCGAGCAGGTCGCGGCAGCGGGCAGCGTGTCCGTCCACGGCCGCGGGACGTCCCGACAGCCGCAGCGTGACCTGGACCCCGTTCGCCGGGTCACGCCGGACCTGGGCGTGCACGGTGACCGGGTCGGTGTGCCGCACGCCGGACAGGAACTCCGCCAGCCTGCCCCGCAGCACGTCGTCGACGGTCCGCGGCGCGCCGCCGGGAACCGGGACGGCGCTCTGCGCGGGCAGCCGCACGACCCGCAGGGTGGCGGCGCCCGCGCCGGGCCCGGTGGCGAGGTGCCGCGCGGCGGTCACGGCCGCCTGCCGCGGGAGACGAGGTGGCGCAGGCGGTCGGGGGTGACGTCCTGGGCGGGCACGGCCAGCGGGTCGGTCCGGCCTTCGGCGGGGCCGCACACCGGGCAGTCGGGCCGGCGCTCGACCGTCATCCAGACGCTCTGGAAGGCGTGCTGGCCCGGCGCCTCCCGCAGGACGTGCCCGAACAGCCAGTAGCCGGGTTCGGTGCCGAACGCGACGTAGGACTGGCCGCGCTCGCGCGGAACCGTCAGGAACCGCGCGATCCGCGTCCCCGCGGCCTCGTCGCCGGGCGGATGCAGCAACGCCAGCGCGATCTTGGTGGCCGCGGCCGAGACGTGCTGGATGTCCACGACCAGCCCCGGCTCGGCGACCAGACGGCCCGTTCCGTAGTCCGTCGGCTGGATCAGCGCCGTGTCGGCCGACAGACCCCGCACGCCGGCGGTGGCGCAGCCCCAGCACGCCGACCCCGGGTACGTCATGATCACTTCGCCGCCGGCCGCCTCCCGGTACAGGCCGGGGAAGACCGCCGGGACGCCCGTCCAGTACGCCAGGTGGTCCAGGCGGCGCTGGGCCCTGCTGTCGTCGGTGGCGGCCACCAGCAGGTCGCTGCCCCGCAGCGTGCCGGCCAGGGCGCGCTGGTCGAGCCCGTGGACGGTCTGCCGCTCGGCGCGCACCGCCAGCCCCGGATTGATCGCTGCCAGGCGGGAGGCGAGCGCGGACGCCTTCGGCCGGCCGACGTCACGCAGTGTGTACGGGCTGCGTCCCAGGTTCTCCGGCGCGACCGTCTCCGGGTCCAGCACCGTCAGCCGGCCGACGCCCGAGCGGGCCAGGCACTCGGCGACGTACGCGCCGACCGATCCCGCACCGGCCACCACCACGTGCCGGTCGGCGAGCTCGGGGGCCCTCGCTGGTGGCCGCCGAAACCATGGACGGGCTCGACGGCAACATCGCGCTCGCCGTCACCGCGGTCGTCGCCA
>NZ_JBEPDC010000084.1:0-1343 GCF_040300065.1 Nonomuraea sp. NPDC000554
CCACGATTAAGGGCATGGAGACCCTTCGAGGAATATATAAAAAGAACCGAAGAATGTAGTGACCCCCAAAATATAGACTTTTCTGGAAAGTCAACGAAAAACTAGACACGGAGTTAAGAGAATTTAAGAATTATATTTTTCAAAGTCTTTTGGAGACTTGTAATCAAGACCTGAATGCATCCTTTTTGTATTGTAATAGGTCTCAATGTATTTAAATATTTCTTGAGTAGCCTCAGCTCTTGTCTCAAAATGAGCATCATTAATAAGCTCCCTCTTTAGCGTCTTATAAAAAGACTCCATCATTGCATTGTCATATGGATTTCCTTTACGACTCATGCTAGATTGAGCACCGACTTGACGAAGAGTAGATTGATAACGAGAGCTTGTATATTGACTCCCTTGATCAGTATGGACAATCAAGCCAGGCTGAGGATGTTCTTTCCCACAAGCTTGCAAGAAGCAATCCCTCACCAGTTTATCTTGCATCCGTGAAGACATTGACCAGCCTACAATCTTACGTGAAAAAACGTCGATATTCACGGCTAAGTATAAGGTGCCTTCTTTGGTAGGGATATAGGTCATGTCTCCCAGCCATACTTTATTAGGAGCTGTTGCTTTAAAGATCTGATTAATTAAATTGGGTCTTGAAAGCGAAGCTCCTTTTCTGTTGTAATGTTTATATTTATAACGGCTTCCCTTGGCATAAAGTCCCATCAAGTGCATCAGTTTCCCAACACGTTTCGTGTTGGTCATAATACCAGTATTATGAAGTACCTTGGTAATTCTAACCGCACCATAGCGTCCCTTATGCTCATGAAAGACAGCTTTTATCTTCTCTGAGAGAATTTCTCTCTCCACTTGTTGTTTTGAAGGACGACGATGCATGTATTCATAGAAACCTGAGCGAGAAACCTTAAGAACTTTTACTGCATGCTTAATTTTTATCTTCCCATGATGTTTCAAGAGAAATTCAAAACGTTTTACTTGCTTCGCTTCAAGAAGACCCGGAACTTTTTTAGAAGTTCAAGTTCCTCCTGAAGATAACGATTTTCTTTCTCTAACAATTTAATCTTATGTTGGGCATCAGCTAGGGCTGTCCCATTGCCTGGAAAAGCACTTTCTCCATATTCTTCAACTTCTTGAACCCAGCGATAAAGACTATTGGCATGAACCTCAAGCTCTTGGCTGACTTCTTTAACAGAGTAACCCTCTTCAAGAATGAGTTTTACTGCAGAATTTTTAAATTGTTTATCGAATTTTCTTCTTGCCATAATAAACCTTTCCACGATTTCTCTTAACTTTGTGTCTAGTTTATTATAACCTTTCCATTCGGAGGTCTTTTC
>NZ_JBEPDC010000085.1:0-1324 GCF_040300065.1 Nonomuraea sp. NPDC000554
GTGTGCTGGTTCAGGACATAGGAAACCCATGTCGCAAGACATAGGAAACTCCAGCAAGGTGTGTCTCGGGACATAGGCAACTGCCGCGATCAAGAGCCTGGGCGTCGTGTCCAAGGCCAGAGTTGTCATCACCGCCGTGGTCGTCGAGGGACGTTCCCAAGCAGAGGTCGCCCGCTCCTACGGGGTATCCAAGGGCTGGGTATCCAAGCTGGTGGCCCGCTACCGGGCCGAGGGCGAGGCGGCGTTCGAGCCGCGATCGCGACGGCCGCGAACCTCACCGAACGCGATCGACGCCGACACCGTCGAGCTGATCGTCCGGCTCCGCAAGGAGCTCGCCGACCAGGGCCTGGACGCCGGTCCCGACACGATCGCCTGGCACCTGCAACACCACCATCGGCGCACGGTGTCCCGAGCCACGATCAGTCGCTACCTGGCCCGTCATGGCCTGGTGGTGCCCGAGCCCAAGAAACGGCCACGCTCGTCCTACATCCGCTTCCAAGCCAGCTTGCCGAACGAGACCTGGCAGGCCGACTTCACCCACTACCGGCTGGCCGACGGCACCGACGCCGAGATCCTCACCTGGCTGGATGACCACTCCCGCTACGCCCTGCACGTCACCTGCCGGCGCCGCATCACCGGGCCCATCGTGCGCGACACCTTCCGCCACGCGATCGCCGCCCATGGCGTGCCAGCCTCCACGCTGACCGACAACGGCATGGTCTTCACCACCCGCCTGGCCGGCGGCCGCGGCGGCCGCAACGCCTTCGAACACGAACTGCGCCGCCTGCACGTCCAGCAGAAGAACTCCACTCCCAACCACCCCACCACCTGCGGCAAAGTCGAGCGTTTCCAGCAGACGATGAAGAACTGGCTACGCGCCCAGCCCAACCAGCCGGCCACCCTCGCCGACCTCCAGACACTCATCGACCGCTTCCTCAACGCCTACAACCACCACCGCCCCCACCGATCCCTGCCACAGCGCGCCACCCCCGCAGCCGTCTACAACGCCCTTCCCAAGGCCCTGCCCGCCAACAGCCGCGACGCCGACACCCACACCCGAGTACGGCACGACCGCATCGACCCCTCCGGCGTCGTCACCCTGCGCCTGGCCGGTCGCCTGCACCACATCGGCGTCGGACGAACCCACGCCCGAACCCACGTCATCCTGCTGGTCGCCGACCTGCACGTCCGTGTGGTCGACGCCGTCACAGGAGAACTCCTCCGCGAGCTGACCATCGACCCCACCCGCGACTACCAGCCCCAAGACAAGAGAAAACCCCCGAACCCGTAGGTTCGAGGGTTTCCGATGTCCTGAGACATCACA
>NZ_JBEPDC010000086.1:0-1304 GCF_040300065.1 Nonomuraea sp. NPDC000554
CTTAAGTTCTAGGGATCGTCGCAACACCCCAGCTCGGGGGATGCGATGGACTTCGAGATCCGTAAGGACCGCAAACCGCAGGGGCCGAAGAAGCTGATCCGTGAGCGGGAGGAATACTTCCGGCTTATGGATCAAGGTCTCAGCAGCCGTGAGGCGTGCCGGATCGTCGGGATCAACCTGAGGACCGGCAAAAAGTGGCGCAACGGCCACCACTCGCCCGGCGCTGGAAAGAAGGCGGTGCCTCCTGCTGGATCGGAGGCACCGCCTTCTGACGGGCCGTCCCGCTACCTGCGCGAAAACGAACGCATCCATATCGCTGACCGAGTACGGGAGAAGGCGTCGATCCGTCAGATCGCACGCGAACTCGGCCGTGCACCCTCCACGATCAGCCGGGAGGTGCGCCGCAATCGGCACCCCACCAACGGCCAGTACCGCCCGCATGCGGCCCAGGCCCGCGCCGACGCCCGCCGGCCGCGCCCCAAACCCAGCAAGATCGGGCAGAACCCGGAGTTACGGGGATACATTCAGGACCACCTGCACCAGCGCTGGAGCCCGGAGCAGATCGTCCAGAAGCTGCGCAGGACCTTCCCCGAGCGGCCGGAGATGCACGTGTGCCACGAGACCATCTACCAGGCGCTGTACGTGCAAGGCCGCGGCGAGCTGCGTCGCGAGCTGGCCCGGGCGCTGCGCACCGGCCGCGCAATCCGCAAACCCCGCCGTCTGGCCGACAGACGCCAGTCCCGCGCCATCCAGAACATGGTCATGATCAGCGAACGGCCCGCCGAAGCGGCCGACCGCGCCGTGCCAGGACACTGGGAAGGCGACCTCATCATCGGCAAAGACGGAAAGTCGGCAATCGGCACCCTTGTCGAGCGCTCCACCCGCTACGTCATGCTCCTGCATCTGCCCGGCGACCACAGCGCCGCCAGCACCCGCGACGCCCTGATCCAGACCGTCACCACCCTGCCGTCCCAGCTACGCCGCTCACTGACCTGGGACCAGGGCTCCGAGATGGCCGCACACCGCGCGTTCACCCTCGCCACCGACATCCCCGTCTACTTCTGCGACCCTGCCAGCCCATGGCAGCGAGGCTCGAACGAGAACACCAACGGCCTGCTGCGTCAGTACTTCCCCAAGGGCACGGATCTGTCCAAGCACACCCGCGACGACCTCGACGCCGTCGCTGCTGAATTGAACGCCAGACCAAGAAAGACGCTCGACTGGGATACCCCAGCCGAGCGTCTCACTATGCTGCTCGCAGCCAGTAATTGATCACTGTGTTGCGACGACCCCTCGAATCCGCG
>NZ_JBEPDC010000087.1:0-1216 GCF_040300065.1 Nonomuraea sp. NPDC000554
ATAAATAAAGATATAAGTTTAATCATTTAGTATGGTTTTTCAACTTTACTTTCAGAAAAATTACAATTTTTCAGAAATACATCAAGCAATACTTTTATATACCCGAATTGCTAGTTAATTTCATTGGAAAATAAATAAGTCGTGCTATCCTAATCTTAAACCACTAAGCATTAGAAAGCGCACGACTTATATGACTTATAATAGCACACTTCCAAAAGTTTTTGTTTATTTACTGACAACCATTGAGACGCTTTATCAAACGAGTGTTCCCCTTGAGGTTCAAAACCGAAAGAACGTCCATCTCGCAACATCAGATTGCTTAGTTATCGCTTGTTACCTATGGGGCGTACTGCATTTTAGTGAAACGCTTAAAGCTAAGCACCAATTGGCTCAAAGTTTATTTCCTAATTTCCTAGAATATTCTCGCTTTGTCCGCCGTTGTAATGCCCTCTTACCGAGTATCCAAGTCATTCGCCAAGCACTCGTCTTTAAAGAGGTTGAAGGAATGAGTGTATCCATTATTGATAGCTTCCCCATTCCTTTGTGTCAGCCTATTCGTAATTTCAGAAGCAAAGTTCTTGGAGATTATGCCAATGTTGGCTACAATGCTACAAAGGGACAGTACTTCTATGGATGTAAATGTCATGCTTTAGTCAGTGAATCAGGCTATGTCATAGACTACACAATTACTCCTGCTTCAATGGCTGATCGTTCAATGACCGAGGAAGTGTTGAGTCAATTTGGGACACCAACAGTCCTTGGAGATATGGGATATCTAGGTCAGTCACTGCATGATAGGCTGGAATTAAAAGGAATTGATCTAATTACACCTGTCAGGAAGAACATGAAGCAAAAGAAAATCCTTTTCCCTAATTTTTCAAAACGTAGAAAAGTGATTGAGCGAGTTTTCTCTTTTTTGACAAATCTAGGAGCTGAGCGTTGTAAAAGTCGTTCGCCTCAAGGTTTTCAATTGAGATTAGAGATGATACTTTTAGCGTATTCTTTACTGTTAAAATCAGCTAAATCACTGGAACCAGAGACTTTAAGATATTCTATCGGGTATCAAGTCATGTCTAAATAATCAACTAGCAATTCGGGTCGTAATTAACATAATTGTATATGAACCCTTTGCATTTTCATTTAACGGCTTAATGGTTTTTCGCCTTAATAATAATAACCTTTGTTAAAAATTTGATTTTTTCTTTTAAGGGCCTAG
>NZ_JBEPDC010000088.1:0-1172 GCF_040300065.1 Nonomuraea sp. NPDC000554
GTTAGCCACCTTGAGTCAAGCAAAAAACATCTGAATCTCTTATACTAGAAGTTCGACCAAATAGTATAAAAAGGAAATTCAGATGCAAGACTATTCTATCACAAGCCAGAGCAAAGGGAAACACCTGACCAATCAAGACCGTTTAAACATTGAACGTTGGCACAATAAAGAAGGACTGAGCAACCGTGAGATTGCGCGCTTATTGAATAAAGCTCATGGGACGATTGACAGAGAGATGAAGCGAGGGGAAATCCAGCTCAAGCGGAAGGTAAAATACTCTGCTAAAAAGGCTCAAGAAAATTATGAAGGATTGAGGGCTCACAGTGTTCGTCCGAGTAAACTCACGACTGAGATTGATTGTTATGTGAGTACACGTCTTAAAGAAGACAAGGACTCTTTGGAAGTCATTCATCAGGCTCTAAAAGGAGTTTCTCTGAGCAGCCTCTACAATTGGGTCAACTGGGGCTGGTTAGAAGCCAAGCGTCATCATCTTTTCTATCCGCAGTATAAGGCGGCAAAGAAAATCAAACCTCGTGCGCCAAAGCATCCTTTTGGCAAGTCTATTGAAGAACGGCCTGAGTTCATTAACAATCGCTTAGAAGTGGGGCATTACGAGATTGACACGGTCATTCTTACGAGAGCTAAGAACAAGGTGCTTTTGACGCTCACAGAGCGAAAATACCGCACGGAGATCATTCGCTTGATTGATGGGAAAACAGCACAGGCGGTCAATGATGAGCTGGTGGAACTTCAAAAAAGTTATGACTTCAAATCCATTACCCCTGACAATGGCCATGAATTTGCAAGGCTCTCTGAGGTCGTAAGCTGTCCAGTTTACTATGCACACGCCTACGCGAGCTTTGAGCGAGGGACGAATGAAAACCATAACCGAATGATTCGTAGGCATCTGCCAAAAGGCACAACAAAGACGACCCCTGAAGAAGTCGCCGCTATCGAGTATTGGATGAACCATTATCCAAGAAAAATGTTCAACTATAAGAGTTCATATGAGATGAGCTTGGCTGGCTAACTTGGACTTGCAATTTGCGTAAATAATAAATTTTTAAAAAAATAAAAAAATTACAGCTGAGACTAGAAATTTCAGAAAGTCTGTGTTATAATATATTTCGTCGTGAAAATGACGCTTTAAGCATGACTCGTTAGCTCAGTTG
>NZ_JBEPDC010000089.1:0-1154 GCF_040300065.1 Nonomuraea sp. NPDC000554
GCAGGAGCACCGCGGGGTCGCCCATGAGGGCCCTGGCGATCCGGACCCGGGCCCGCTCGCCCTGGGAGCACACCTGGAACGGGCGGTCGGCGAGGACAGTTATGGAGCACTTTAAAAGTTATGCTTATTTTGGTTCTGTTGCGAAGTTTGAAAATCAAACTCGCCCTCTCTGAACTCCAAATATCTTAGGCTGGTATTCCCATTAATACCTTGATTTCAGTAGACACCGAAAAGCCGAAGAGCGTTCCATTTCTTCGGTTCTTTTTATATATTCCTCGAAGGGTCTCCATGCCCTTAATCGTGGAAGAGGCTGTACGGAGACTTTGATAAAATTTATTCCGTCGTTTAATAGGTCGATGGTCTTGTTCTATTAAATTGTTAAGATACTTCACAGTTCGGTGCTCTGTCTTAGGATATAAACCCACACTCTGTAACTTTCTAAAGGCGGAGCCAAGAGAAGGTGCTTTATCGGTCACAATTGCTTTCGGCTCACCAAACTGTTTATGGAGTCGTTTTAAGAAAGCATAGGCTGCTTGCGTATCCCGTTTCTTTCGTAACCAGATATCTAAGGTTAAGCCGTCCGCATCAATTGCACGATAAAGATAATGCCAACGTCCCTTAATTTTGATATAGGTTTCGTCCATTTTCCATGAATAGAAGGATTGTCTATTTTTCTTCTTCCAAAGATAATAGAGGACTTTGCTGTACTCTTGCACCCAACGATAAATCGTAGTATGACAAACATTTATTCCACGATCATATAACAATTCCTGAACTTCACGATAGCTTAGATTGTAACGCAGGTAGTAACCAACAGCGACAATAATGACGTCTTTTTTGAATTGTTTGCCTTTAAAATGATTCATTACTCTGTCCTCTCTGTCTTTTTTCTCAATTTTACACTAAAATAGATTTTTTGGAAAACTTTGCAACAGAACCAGAATTTTAATAATCTACATTTTTATTGTTTACTAATTGGTACCCAAAGCTCCATTTCATAATTGGGATCATGAATATCATTTTCGGTATATACTTCAAAATCTGGTAACCCTGAATGTTTGTAGCCATTTTCTGGGAAAAATTCTTCAAGCAGATATTTCCATGCCTGATGAATGGAATCAGGGACTGATCCTTTAACTGGAACTACTGCATAC
>NZ_JBEPDC010000090.1:0-1000 GCF_040300065.1 Nonomuraea sp. NPDC000554
GTCGCCTCGAGGTCGAGGGCGCGGCGGGTGACCGCGTGCCATCCGTCCTCGGTCACGGCGACCCCGGCCCGCAGCTCCCCGCCGTCGGCGTCGGCCGCCAGGAGCAGATCGAGGTCGTCGGCCTCGGTGTCGCCGCCGTCGAGCCCGAGCATCTGCCGCAGGTAGCGGGTCCATTCGATGGCCCGGCGTCCCCGGGTTGCCCGCTCGTACTCGTGCCAGCGCGAGAGGTTCCACTCCAGCGAGCCGACCCCGGCGGCGTCGTCCTCGGTCATGCCGCCGGTCAGGTCCCCGATCCGTCCGAGGAGTTCGAACGGGGCGACGTTCCCGCCGGTCGCCGTCTTGAGGTCGGCGCGGGCGAGTTCGAGGGCGGGCGCCTTCCCGTCCTGGGTCTTGGCGATGTACTCGGCGAGGTCGTTGGCGTCGCGCTCGGTCTCCAGCCGCTTGAAGTCGACGCCGTGCCGGTCGTCGGGCGTGAAGGCGGGGTTGACCTTGCGCAGGGCGGCGGTCCACACGGACCGCCAGTGCCCCTGCCACTCGTCGAGCGCGGCGCCGGTCGGCTCGAAGGTGGCGACGATCTGCTTCGCGGACCGCTCCCCCTCGGTCCGGCCGCCGACCAGGACGATCGCGTGGATGTGCGGGTGCCAGCCGTTGATCTGCCCCACGGTGACTTCGGTCGCGCGGATCATGCCGACGTACCCGATCCGGTCTCGGATGCCCTCGCGGTCGGCGGCCCGGTGCCCGTCCTTGGCCCGGCGTCCGGCCCACGTGCCGCCCGTGATCAGTCGCTGGTAGGCGCCCGGCCGCCGGGGGCTGTCCGGCGTCTTCCGGGTGCCCTGGAGGGCGTCCATGAGGTCCGCGAGCCGGTCCGTGTGCCCATGGCGGGCCGTGAAGGTGACCAGGTAGGCGGTCCCCCCGCGCTTGATCCACTCGACCACGGCGGCGGTGATCTCCTCGGCCCGCTTGTGCCGGATCGTGGCGGCGCAGACCGGGCAGAGCCAGA